>JANWKK010000284.1 GCA_025451425.1 Gemmatimonadaceae bacterium | reverse complement strand
GATCGCGCGTCGCTCACGAGTGCCTTACGACGCATGTCCGTCATTGCGTCGGACCAAACGCATCGCATTCGGCTCTCGCTGAACGCGGCGCTGATGCGGTTCAGTGTGCAGACGCCCGATCTCGGCGAAGCGACCGACGAGCTCCCGATTCGCTACACCGGGGATCCGCTCGATATCGGCTTCAACGCGAATTACCTGCTCGAGATTTTGCGCTATATCCCGACCGAAGAAGTGAAGCTGACGTTCAAGGCTCCGGAGCGCGCGGCGACGCTCGAGCCCGAAGGCTGGTCGGATCCGGCGATATACCTGTGTCTCGTTATGCCGCTGCGGTTGCTCGACTAGCGTTGAGCGTGGCGCGTGGCGCGTTGAGCGCCAGCGAGCAACGGACACGCATGCGCTTGGCGCGCGTAGCGCGCCAAGCATGCGTGGCCCTATAAGCCGGGTTCTGTCGAGCGCTTGCGCGCCCTGACGGTCATTCCTCTCGGAGCGCGATCGCTCGCGCCCTCTAGCAGCCTACCCGCAGCGTCTTGATCGAGGTGGGCACCTCTCGCTGCCTATTTGGCCTTGCTCCGACTGGGGTTTACCCTGCCACGACTGTTGCCAGTCGCGCGGTGGGCTCTTACCCCACCATTTCACCCTTGCCCGTGATGAATTGCTTCACCACGTCGGCGGTGTGTTTTCTGTGGCACTGTCCGTCGCAACGCTCCGCATAAGCGAGCCCTGCGCCCAGGCGTTACCTGGCAGCCTGCCCAATGGAGCCCGGACTTTCCTCGGCGAAAAGTGACAAGCACTTCTCGACGCGACCGTCCGGCCACGCACGCTCTCTCGCGACGCGTATCGAAGCATCGCGCACGAAACATAATCGGTGCGTCAAATCGAATCCAATGCAATCCGAAGGAGCAATCGATTGCAACCATCATCGTTAGGTTTGCGCGCGACGCGCGTGACGCGCGTGACGCCGCGATGACTTGTTGTGGTTAGGATCGGCCGCATTGCGAAACATCGAGGCCGCGTCATGCTTGACCCATCCGTCTACCCCGCTCTCGCCGCCGTCTCCACCGTGCTCACGCCCACGGAGCGCATCCGCGTCGATGCCGCGGGCGAAGGGTCGTATCTCGCGCTGCATCGCGACTCCGTCGATGACGTGGTGAAGGACCTCAAGGCGAACCGCGCCGCGGCCGTCATTGTCTCCGTGGCGCGCTGCGATATGATTGCGCGTGCCGGCGTCGAGCTGATGGTTCGCGAATTCCCGCGCGTGCCGACGGTCGCGCTCCTCTCGCACGTCGAGCCAGGGACGCCGCGAACGATGCTGCTCCTCGGACAGAGCGGCATTCGCCAGCTCGTCGACGTTCGCGAGGCGTCGGGTTGGCGCGAGCTGCGCACGCTGCTCATCGGTATGCAGGTCGACACCATGCAGCGGCATGCGTTGAGCCAGCTCGCGGTCGATCTGCAAGGTGCGAACAGCGACTGCTGGCGCTTCTTCGAGGCGCTATTCACCGCGCCGCCGCAGGTCGCCACCGTGAGAAGTCTCTCACGTTACCTGCTTGTGCTGCCCAGTACATTGATGAGCAGATTCTTTCGCGCGAGACTTCCGGCGCCCAAACGGTATCTCGCGGTCGCGAGACTCGTGCGCGCCGCGCGGCTCTTCGAGAATCCGGGATTCTCGGTCGCGAACATCGCGAACCACCTGGACTATTCCTCGCCTCAAAGCTTCGGGCGTCACGTCCGCAGCGTGTTGGGCATGACCGCCGTGCAATTCCGCCGACAATACGACGGCGCGTCAATGCTGCTTCACTTCCGCGAAACGCTCCTCCTCCCCTATGCGGACGAGCTGCGGCGCCTCAAGCCGCTGACAGCGATCGGCCAGGAGGCCCGAGCTTCCCGCCCCGCCTAACGCCGCCCGGCCCTCCGTCGTCTCCGTTAGGCTGCGTCAGGACGGACGCTTCGCCCGCGCTCGCAGCGACGGTGAATCGGCCGGTAGAGCGCCGCAGCCGTTCAGCGAGCAGCGCCAGCCCGCGCGACGTCTCAGCGAGGCCCTCGAGCGCGCGCGTCTGCCGCAATGCTGCGTCCGAGGCATCGCGCGCCTGGGCGGCCGCCTCGTTTGACACGCCTTGAACGCCGTCCATCACCTCGGCGAGCTGCCGCATCGTCGTGCTCTGCTCACGAGAAACGGTCGTTACGTCGGCGATGACTTCAGCGATCCGGCCAATCCCGGTGAGCAGCGCGCTCAAAGCGGTGTTGGCCTCGTTCGCGATCTCGCCGACACCGCGCACTTCGCTCTCACCCTCCGTCATCGATTGCACGGCGGCCGAAATGTTCTCTCGCACGTCCGCAATCGTTGTCGCGATCTCCTTCGCGGCACGACCGCTTTCCTCCGCCAGCTTCCGGACCTCTTCGGCCACCACCGCGAAGCCGCGCCCATGTTCTCCGGCTCGCGCTGCTTCGATTGCCGCATTCAACGCGAGCAGATTCGTCTGTCGTGCGATACGGGATACCGCTTCGACGAAATCACCGACGCGCTCAGACGCCACGCCCAGGGCGCTCACCGTGCGCGCCGCCGTGCGCACACGCTCTCCGATCGCGAGCAGCGTATCCGAGGCACGCACGACCGAGTCCCGGCTCCGCTGTGCCGTCTCCACTAATCCAACGGCATCGTGCTCCGCCTCCTCGGCGCGAACGCGAAGACGATCTGCCGCGGCCAGTATCTCAGCTGCTCGCTCTCGCCCGACGACGGCGTACGCGCGCTGCCGCTCGATCTGCGTCGTGAGGTTTTGCGCCGTCTCGGTGAAGCCAGTTCCAGCCGAGTTCAGTCCGTGCGTTGCACCCGCCAGCTGCTCCGCGGCCGCCGCCACTTCCTCGGCCTCGCGCTGCATCGTGCCAATCAGACCGCCGAGCTGTTCGAGCATGCGGTTGAAACTGCGCTGGAGAAACCCAAGCTCGTCGCTGAAGCGGCTCTCAGCGCGCGCCGAAAGGTTCCCGAGCTCGGCGTCGCTGATGTGCTCGCGCGTATCGCGGATTCGCCGAATCAGTTTCGACGCAATCGGAATCGTTTGCCATGAAATGACCAGGAGCAAGGCCGCCGCGGCGGCCGTCCACACCGGTCGCGTAACGACGTTCGGGTTCATCATCGTGAACAGCCAGCTCGAGCCGAGATACGCGAGCGTCGAAAGAATCGCCGTGTATTGGCCTAACGAGCGACCACGGTCGAACGAGTACGGCACTACAACCAAGAAGTACAGCGTGACCAGCGCCTCGTTGCCAAACGACATTACGACCGTGCTGACGAGGAGCACGTCCAGCGTTGCGAAGGCATAGCGGTGCCACGGGCGATGCGTCTCCGCCTTGGTCGTGAACCGTGTCATCAGGAAGTTCACCAACAAGATCGCGAGCGTGACGCCAATCGCGACGGCGGGCGTGGCCTCGCTGACATGGAGGAAAGCTCCCGCAATCGCGCCCCCGCCGATAATCGCCGTCGCTCGAAAGCGCCGGCGAGAGCCGAGGCGGAACGTTACAAGATCCTTCTGGTGCTCTTCGTTGTCGCGAAAGCGAAGTAAACGCTCGGGCTGCCGCTGCATCTCACGCTCGTGGTAATGGATCCCCCCGATTGGGACGCAGCCGAGCGGCAGAAGTCACCGAGACGGTGGGCGCTACACGGAGACGGCGAGGATGTCTGAGCCAGTCACCAGACTCATGACGCGAAGACCGTTGGCCTCCAGAGCTTCGCGGCCACCCTCTTCGCGGTCTACCACGGCGAGTACCCCGAGAATCTCCCCGCCGCCGGCGCGAACCGCGTCGGCGGCGCGCAGAGCCGATCCGCCGGTCGTGATCACGTCCTCCACGATCGCGACTCGATCGCCGGCGTTAAATGGACCTTCAATGAGCTTGCCCGTTCCGTGCGCTTTGGCTTCCTTCCGTACGGTGAATGCCCGAATTGGCGACGCCGTGTGCGCACTCGCGTAGCTAATTGCATAGGAGATCGGGTCCGCTCCTAGTGTCAGTCCCCCGATTGCGTCTACCTGCCACCGCGCATCGCGCAATGCGCTGAGGCCCAACGTTCCGATGAGTGCTAGCCCGTCGGGACTCATTGTGGTCAGCCGTGCGTCGATGTATAACGACGATTGCCTTCCTGACGCGAGCGTGAATGATCCGTGTCGCGCCGATCTAGTAGCGAGCAGCGAGATGAGCGCGCGCCTGTCCTCTCGTGTCATGCGTGACGATCCTGAAAAGGTGGAAGCAGTGCCGCTGGTTCCGCGAGCAATTAAGTGAGAGTTGCACCGAGAGTGAATACGTCTTCTTCGCTGTCACGAGCCGGCGTCGGTCTTTTTTCGACCGTCTTGGGCGCGGTCCTGCTGCTCATGATCGCCGCCCTCGTGACGGCAGATCGCGCGCTCGTCTCGGCGAGCGGCGACGCGGCGGCAATCGACGCGAGAGACTCGGCACTGCTCATCGAGCAGCTCCTCGCTCTTCGCATCGACGCCGTCACTGCGTTTCATGCCCCGCTCATGTCGCCGCCCGCAGAGCGAAGCCGCGAGTTCGACGAGCTCGCGGGGCATATCGGGCATGAGCGCGGCGGCCCACGCAACATCTGGGTCACCGATTCCACGGGCCGGCTACTCTACCAAACCGGCTCCGCTCCGAGCCCACTCGCGGCGCATCCACTGCCGCGAACAACGACCGTCGAAGTCCGCGATGATCACGGTGAGCGTTCACTCATCGTCTTTGCGCCGCTCATTGCCAAGGGACGAGCAATTGGAGCCGTCGGTGCGCGATTCGATCCCTCGGCATTGGTCACCGTCGCGATCGATTCGGCTCCCCAAACGCGCGCGCGCTTTATCGTTGCAGCGGGCGCCGACACGGTTCTGAGCGTCACGTCTCGCGATGGCCGCCAGAGCCTAACGTGGCAGGCTGCCTGGGTGCACGTGCCTGGAGCCACGTGGGAGCTCAGCGTTGCCCATGCTCAAACGAGCCAACCCCTTCGCCTAACACTTTGGACGCTTGGACTCGTTGCAGTGATCGTGCTGGGTGGCGGCGTGCTCCGTGAGCGTCGTCAGGCGCTGCGGGTCGCCGAGCGGTCGGGGGAGCTGGAACGGCTATCGAGCGAGCTGCTTCGCGCCAACCGCATGAAAAGCGAGTTCCTGGCGAACGTCTCACACGAGTTGCGTACGCCGCTCAACGCGATCGTCGGCTTTGTCGACCTGCTTCGTGATGGCGTGTACGGCGATCTCTCGGCGCGTCAGGTTCCACCGGTCGAGCGTATTGCCGCTTCGGCCACGCACCTGCGCCACCTCGTCGACCAAGTCCTCGACATTGCGAAGATTGCCGCGGGCCGTCTGGAGGTTCATGCCGAGACAATCCTCCTGCGACCATTCGTGCTGAACGTGGTTAGCGAGCTCGAGCCACTGATCACCGAACGAGGCCTGAATCTGTCAATCGCCGTCGGCGCATCATTGCCGCGCGTTCGCACCGATCCAACGCATCTGCGTCAGATTCTCGTCAACCTGATTGGAAATGCGATCAAATACACGCCGGCGGGCGGTATAGCGATTCGCGCGCGCATGACCGGACTGCCGACGGCCCCCGGCGGCCGCCACCCATCGCCGGAAGACCCGACGCTGATTACTCGGTCGCCCGACCGGCGGAAGACCTGGATCGCCCTGCAGGTCATCGACACCGGTATTGGCATCTCGCCCTCTGATCAGGAACGCATCTTCGACGAGTTCGAGCAGGTAAATGCCGGACCGCGCACCGATTCGATGGAGCGCGGCACCGGCCTAGGGCTCGCGATCTCGCGACGCCTCGCGCGGCTTCTTGGCGGTGAGATCTCGGTCGAAAGCCAGCCTGGAAAGGGCTCGACGTTCACGATCTGGCTACCCGTCAGCCCAGCCGATGTGACTGCCGAAAGCCTGAACTCGCCGGCCACGGCGCAGCAGGCTGCCGTCTAGCCGCCCGCGAGCTCTACTTCTTTCGAAAGAGAGATTTCATTCGCGACAGCAAGCCCTCCTCGTCCTGTTCCTCGAGCGGGCTTGCGAACGCTTTGCTCAATTCTGTGGCGAACGCGACCGAGTCGGAGTATCGCTTGCTCGGATCTTTGCTGAGCGCGCGCATGATCACCGCCTCGACCGCCGAGGAAAAACGGAGCCCGGGTCGCGCTTGATTCAGGGGAATCGGCGGCTGAGATAACAGCTGCGAGAACATCTCTCGTGGCGTCTTGGCCGTAAAGGGCAAGCAGCCGGTGAGCAGGAAATACGCGATCGTCGCCAGGCTGTACTGATCTGCGGCCGGACCAACGATCTCGCCCGACAGTGCTTCTGGCGCAACGTACATGAGCGTGCCGACGAAAAAGCCAGCCCTCGTCAGGCGCTCCTCCGGCGCCATGTCCGTATCAGTCGCAATGCCGAAGTCGAGGAGCTTTACTTGCCGGGTCGCCGGATTGTACATCACGTTCTCCGGCTTCAGATCGCGATGAACGATGCCGACGTCGTGTGCGGCCTGTACCGCATCGGCAATCTGAGTGACGATCGCCGCGACTTCGTCGGAGGGTAGCGGACCCTGACGTCTCGCATACTTCTCGAGGAGCTCGCCGTCGGCCCACTCGATGGCGAGAAAATGCATGCCCGGCGCAGCTTCGCCGATCTCGATCGTTCGCACCACGTTAGGGTGTTGCACGCGTTCGCCAAATCGAGCTTCGCGAACGAAGCGAGCAACCGCCGTCCGGTCCTGGCGGAGCTTCTCCCTCAGCACCTTGACAGCAACGGTGCCGTGGGCGGCGTGCTGGGCCTTGAAAACCGCCGAAGTGCCGCCTTCGCCGATTTCGCTCTGCAGGGTATAGCCGGCGATGACTTGGCCGACGAGGTTCTCGCGAGGCACGCGGCGAACCTAATGGTGGCCTAGGGACGTGGCAAGCGACGCGACGCGGCAATTAAGCTTCAGGCGGCTTGAATGTTGGCTGGGTGCGTATGCGTGCTACAACAACGTCACGGCACGTCCGACCGGTGCGCCGAGCATTTCACTCGGCGCGACTCAGGGTGCTCGCTGTCGCGATATCGCTCGTATCCTGCGGGCATGGCGCCAGGCCGGAGCTGCACCCAAACATCTCCAGCCAGGGCGGCGCCGACTCTCTCTATGAACCGTTGGATTCGCGCGCGAGCTATGCGCGAGCGGGACTGCTCGTAGCGGCCGGCGATCTCGGGTTCGTCGGATCGATCGCGTTCCTCGCCGGTGCGTCGAATGACAGCACGCTGCTGCTGATTAACGTGTCGTTCTCTGACCGCGCGCTCACGTTTGCCCGCGAAGGTGACAGCTATCACGCGGCGTACGATGTGGCTCTGGACTTCGAGCACGCCGGCTCGGCGACGCGCCGCGTGACGTCACATGAGGAAGTCCGTGTCGGAAGTCTTCTCGAGACAACGCGTGAGGAGGAGAGCGTCATATACCAGCACGCGACGTCGCTCCCAGCGGGCGAGGCAATCGTCGCGATCTCGATTCGAGACGCTGGTAGCACGCACGCGGGTACGGTTCGCAAGACCGTCGTCGTCCCGCGGTTCGAGGACGGGACGACGACAGCTCCAATTCCGGCGCTCCGCGCTCGGCCGCGCACGAGCCGCGAGAGGATGCCTGATCTTGTGCTCAACCCACGCTCGACAGCGGTGTATGGCCGAGACAGCGTGGCTCTCTTTTATCTCGAGAGCTACGGTCCATCGCCGGTGGGGAGAAATGAGTGGGTCTCGGTTCGCGTCACGGGCGATAGCGTGCTGCTCTACACGGACAGCCTTCCGTGGATCGAAGCCGGGAACAAGCTTCGGAGCGCGATTTTGCGCGTCCCAATCGCCAAGGTGGGTTTTGGCGAGCTCTCGGTGTCGGCAGGCAGTGAGCCCTCCTCCGGCTCACCCCTCCTCGTGAGCTTCGGCGATGGGCTCCCGGTTTCCACGTTCGACGACATGGTGGGGTTGCTCCGGTACTTTGCCTCGAGCGAACGGCTCCGCGGGCTCCGCGAGCTCGCGCCGAAGGACCGCACCCGGGGGTGGGCCGCGTTTCTCGAATCGACCGATCCGATCACGGCGTCGCCGGAGAACGAGGCGCTTCGACAGTATTTCGCGCGTTTAGCGGATGCTAATTCCCGCTTTCGCGAGGACGAGCACACGCCGGGTTGGCTGACGGACCGCGGCATGGTTTTCAGCGCACTGGGCGAGCCGGACAACCAGATCGAGCCTAACGGTGCACAGGCGGATCGTCCGCTTGTCCAGGTGTGGAATTACCAACGTTATCACACGCGATTCACATTTGTGGATCGCGCCGGCTTCGGCCGTTGGCGGCTTACGCCCGCAAGCGAGGCCGATTACCGCGCCTTGATGCGTCGAATTGGGCGTTGACGGATGGGCGCCCACGCTGCCCCCGGGGCGTGCGCTAAACAAATGCTGCCAGCACTCGCGTGAGCATGTGCTTTTCGATAGCGAACCTAACCCGCAGGGAGCACACGACTTGACAAAAGCAGTAGCTGGGCCTATATAGGGCGCGCAAGTCGATCGGACTTGCCCGGCACCACGCAGTGCAGGATCGATTCACCTCGTAGGAGGCAGCCGCAATGGCTAGAGGGAAGGTGAAATGGTTCAATGATGCGAAAGGCTACGGCTTCATTGAACAAGAGGGCGGCGAAGACGTGTTCGTTCACTTCTCCGCAATTCAGATGGACGGGTTCAAGACGCTTGCCGAGGGCCAGGAAGTCGAGTTCGAGATCCGGACGGGAGACAAAGGGCTGCACGCCGCGAACGTAACTCGCGTCTGAACCTCCGCTCCTCCGAGGCACGTTCCTGCTACCGCCTGCCGCTGCTCACGGCAGGCGGTGCTGCGTTTAGGCACCGGCAGACGCAAGATTAGCTTCCACATGTGAGGCGGCGGCGCGCAGCGCCGGCCGCTCCGTTTCGGACCCAGTCTCAGCATCCGTGTCTGCACCAACGACCATCGAATCTCCCGTCGTAACGCCTCCCGCGTCTCCGCGACTTTTTCTCGTCGACGGCTACGCGCTGATCTATCGCGCGTTCTTTGCGCTCATCTCGCGACCGCTGACGACGAGCCATGGCGAGAACACCTCGGCCGCTTGGGGAATTGTAAACTTTCTCAACCGACTCGTTACGTCGCACAGGCCGGAATATCTCGGCTGGGTTCACGACTCCGGACTATCGTTCCGTCACGAGACCTATGCCGCCTACAAAGCGACACGCGAGAAGCTCACGGAAGAGTTGCAATCCGACTTCGATCGCGGCATGGAGAGGATTCGTCAGCTCCTCGACGCCTATCGCGTTCCAATCATCACCGTCAAGGGATACGAAGCGGACGATGTCATTGGCACCCTGGCGAACAAGGCAGTCAGCAATGACCTGAACGTCGTCGTCATCTCGGGTGACAAGGACTTTCAACAACTCGTACGGCCCAGGGTGTGGTTGCTGAATCCAGGACGCGGGGGCCCGGCGAGCGTCGAGGAGCACTGGGTTGGAGTCGAAAACGGCAGTGAGCGGCTGGGTGTGCCTCCAAACCACGTGATCGACTACCTCGCCATGGTCGGTGACACATCCGACAACGTCCCCGGCGTACGCGGCATCGGCGAAAAGACCGCCCAGGAGTTGGTCGGCACCTATGGCTCGCTCGAGAACATTCTTGCTCACGCAGCCGAGATCACCAAGAAGCGGCCTCGTGAGGCCCTCCTCGAGCAAGCGGATTTGGCGAGACTCAGCAAGCAGCTCGTCACCATCCGAGACGACGTCGACGTCGATCTGGATCTGGATCGCTTGCGAATTGTCGAGCCGGATCGCGAGAGGCTCCGCGCGCTGTACGTCGAGCTCGAGTTCCACACGATCATAAAGGACATCGCTCCCGCAGAGCCTGAAGTTGTCGTCGAACGGCCGCAGACCCACTACGTCACGGTCGACAGTGTCGCAATGCTGCAGAAGGTCATCGCCCGCGCGCGCAAAGCGCCTCACGTCGCGATCGACACCGAAGCCGTCATCGATTCTGCTTCTCCAACGGAGTTCGATCCGTTGCGCGCGACACTCGTCGGCATCGGCATCGCTGTTGGCCCTGGCGAGGCTTATTACATGTCCTTTGCGCATCGTGAGTGGGAAGATCCGCAAGGAACGTTGGCGTTAGGCGACGCGACTGGTGAGCTTGGCGCTGAAGAGAAGGAGACGGAGGACGACGAGCCTCGGAAGAAAAGCCCGCGCAAGCGCGCGCGAGCCAAGGCAGAACCAGCGAGCATCGCCGCTCGGGCGCTGGCGAGCGCGGGCCGAGTGCGAGTGCGCAATCTGCCCCCGATCTCCGACCCGGCGGTCGCGCCACTCCGCGCGCTTCTCGAGGACGCGACCGTTTCAAAGACTCTACAGAACGCGAAGTTCGACCTGCTCGTGCTGCGCGGAGCGGGAATCGAGCTGCGCGGTCTCGACTTCGACACGATGGTCGCGAGCTACGTACTGGATCCCGGTCGCCGCTCCCACGGCATCGATCAGCTGGCGCTCGAGTTCCTGAATCACAAGATGACCACGCTCGCGGAGCTCTGCGGCCGTGGCAAAGACATGGTCCCGTACGATCAAGTGCCTATCGACTGTGCCAGGGACTACTCGTGCGAGGACGCGGATTTCACCTGGCAGCTGCGTGGCGTGTTCGAGCCGCAAATGGAGACGCTTCAACTCGCACGGCTCTTTCACGAGGTGGAGATGCCGCTTGTTGCCGTCCTCGCCGAGATGGAGTGGACGGGCATTGCGATCGACGTGGAATGGTTTCGCACGCTCAAGGAGCGCTTCGAACGCGAACGGCGCCGCGTAGAGCAGGAGATCTATGTCGAGGCAGGACAGGAGTTCAACATCAACTCAAATCCGAAGCTCCGGGAGATTCTCTTCGACAATTTGCGGCTCCCGGTTCTCAAGAAAACCTCGACGGGCCCATCGACGGATGCGAGCGTCCTGCAGCAGCTCGCCGACGACGGCCACGCGTTGCCCGTGCTGCTCATGGAGTACCGCGAGATCGCGAAGCTGGAGAGCACATACATCGATGCCCTGCCCGCCTATGTAAATCCGCGAACGGGTCGTCTGCATACGTCGTTCAGCCAGACGGTCGCGGCGACTGGTCGCCTCTCGTCCAGCGATCCAAACTTGCAAAACATTCCCATCCGGCGAGAACTCGGCCGCGACATCCGCCGCGGCTTCATCCCTCGTCGCGGCTGGCAGCTCGTCGGCGCGGACTACTCGCAGATCGAGCTCCGCGTCTTGGCGCATCTGTCGGGCGATCCTGCGTTCGTGCAGGCGTTCCAGACTGGCGGCGACATCCACCGCCAAACCGCCGCGCTGATTTTCGATGTTCCCGTCGACGGCGTCACGTCGGAAATGCGCGCGCGCGCGAAAACCATCAACTTCGCGACGATCTACGGACAGGGCGCGCGCGCTCTCTCGCAGCAGCTGAAGATTGCGCACGCTGAAGCGAAGGCCTTCATCGAGCGTTATTTCGAGCGCTTCCAGAGAGTGCGCGAATATCTGGACTCCATGGTTGAGTTCGCGCGCGATCACGGGTACGTGCAGACAATCTTTGGACGACGCCGATACATTCCCGAGTTGCGGGATCGCAATTTCAACATTCGCGCGTTCGGCGAGCGAACCGCCGCGAACTCACCGATTCAGGGCTCAGCGGCGGATCTCATCAAGATCGCCATGATTCGCATCGACGACGCCCTGCGTGCACGCAAGATGAGCAGTCGCATGCTGCTGCAGGTACACGACGAATTGGTCTTCGAGGTACCGGGACCCGAGCGTGACGAGCTGATGACCCTTGTGAAGCACGAGATGGAGCATGCTGCTCGGCTCTCGGTTCCACTCGTCGTCGATCTGGGAGAAGGCTCGAATTGGGTTGAGACGAAGCTTGCTTAGGCCGTGGGAACGTCCACGAACTGCAATTGCTTGGACATTCATCGTTGCAGTGTGCGACACAAATCGCAATTCGTCGCCATCGTGTATACCCGTCAGCTCTTACATGGGGCCGCGATGATGTTGCGCGGCAATGGGTTAGTGCGTATTCAGGAAGCCGGCCCTGTCAT
>JANWKK010000283.1 GCA_025451425.1 Gemmatimonadaceae bacterium | reverse complement strand
GGCATAACGAGACAGAGATACGTCGCCGGGTCAGACCAGCCCTCTGGCTCGAGCGTCGCCGCGCGCTCAGGGGCCTTGAAGGTCAGCTTCACTTCCTCCGTCGGGATGTATCGCAGAATCTCGAGCAAATAATTCGCGTTGAAGCCGATGTCGAGCGGATCACCGTCGTAGCGAATCGGCAGCTCGTCGGTCGCTTCGCCGAGGTCGGGCGTTTGAACGCTGAAGCGCAGAAGCGCTGTGTTGAACGAGAGCCGTATGCGATGCGTCTGATCCGACGCGATCACTGACATGCGTCGTAAGGCACTCGTCAGCGACGCGCGATCGGCGATCGCAATGCGATTGTTATCGCGGGGGATGACCTGGTCGTACGGCGGATACGGTCCCTCGATGAGGCGCGTGAAAACGGAAGTGAAGGGTGACCTGAAGCCAAGATGGTTTTCACCTCGCGCGATCTCGAGCTCTTCGTCCTCGGGAAATAGACGGCGGACTTGCTCCAGCGCCTTGGGGGGCACGATCAGATCGCTCGATGGCGCCGCGGCCGTCTTGATCGCCAACTCCATTTTCGCGAGGCGATGTCCGTTCGTTGCGACCATGCGCATGTGCTCCGGTCGGAGCTCCCAGAGCACGCCATTCAAGATCGGACGACTCTCCTCGGTCGACACGGCAAATGACGTGTGCGAGATGAGCTTCTGCAACTCGCCAGAGCGAATGCGCCAACTCTCGTTGAAGCGCACGGCAGGGAACGATGGAAACTCATCACGCGGAAGACCGAGAATTTTGAAATGCGAGCGTCCGCAGTCGAGCGTGACACGTTGCTCACCTGCGGCAGCGATTTTCACTGGCGATGGTGGAAGCTCGCGTGCAATCTCACTCAGCTTTTTCGCGGGAATCGTGATCGCGCCTGACGTCTCGACGTCGGCAGCGACTTCGGTACTCACCGCGATATCGAGATCGGTGCCGGAGAGACGGATTCCTTTCTCTGTCGTCTCCACGAGGATATTGGCGAGCACGGGGAGCGTGGTCTTCGCCGGAATCGTCGCCGTTACCGCGGTAAGACCTTCCTGCAATTTTTCTCGGGAGATCGTAAACCGCATTACCGCTCCTCTGATGTGCAAATCCTTCGGAACTGCTCTACGTCCGAAAGAAGAGATATATCCTAGCAGCCGTAGTAGAGCTGTGGAACATGTGGAAATCGGCTGCAACTTACATCATCACAACCGCTTCGACTATAGGTGGCGCGTGTGAACATCTTCGCGCGCTCTGGATTATTCGCGTTCGATGGGGAAGACCTGCGCTCCACTGTGGAAGCACCGGAGTTTTCCCCATCAACTCCGCAATTTTTCCAACGCGGCGTGAAGCCGTTTTACGCGCTCGCCGAAACCCGGATCCTCGGCGACCATTTCGCCAACACGCTCGAGACTGTGGATCACCGTCGAGTGATCTCGTCCGCCAAAGGTCGAGCCGATCTCGACCAGCTGCATCCCCAACAGCTCGCGCATGAGGAACATCGCCACCTGACGAGGAACTGTGAGCGTCTTCGTTCGAGTCTTTGAGCGAAGGCCCTCGGCGGTGACACCCCATTCGCGAGCCACCGCGTCCTGGATCACTTGCGTACTGAGTGAAGCGCTCGTCGCGCCGGCCTCGCCGCCGCGCAGCTTGTCACGTAGTGCCTCACGAGCGAGATCGACGGTGATCTCGCGGTGTTTCAGAGATGCGAATGCGAGGAGCTTGATGATCGAGCCTTCGAGCTCTCGCACATTCGATCGCACATTCTCGGCTATGAACCGAATCACGTCCTCGGGCATCGTCGTCTCGAGGTGATCGAGCTCGGCCTTCTGGCGAAGGATTGCGATGCGGTGCTCGAGATCGGGTAGCTCGACATCCGCAACCATTCCCCACTGAAAGCGACTGACAAGACGCGCCTCGAGCCCGGGAATCTCCGACGGGGGGCGATCGCTCGTGAGCACGATTTGTCGGCCGGCTTCGTAAAGCGCGTTGAAGGTGTGAAAGAACTCTTCCTGCGTGGCTTCCTTTCCCTTCAGGAACTGCACGTCATCGACGAGAAGTAAGTCGGTCTCCCTAAAGCGCCGACGGAACTGGTGAGTGGTGCGGTTCTGGATCGAACCCACGAGCTCGTTGGTGAATTGCTCGGTGCCGATAAAAGTGATGCGCGTATCGGGCTTTCTCGCGAGGAGCTCATGCGCGATCGCTTGCATGAGATGCGTCTTACCGACGCCGGTGTCGCCGTAGATGAAGAGCGGGTTATAAACGCGTGCAGGCGCCTGAGCTACGGCATGGGCCGCCGCTGCGGCGAGTTCGTTCGACTTCCCAATGACAAAGTATCGGAAGGTGTAGCGCTCACTTAGAGGTGGCGTGTAAGTGCCACGATCCTGCCCTGTGCCCGGCTCTCGCTGAGGGGGCGGTGGCGCGACAAACAAGTCCATCTGCGGCCGAGCTTTTCGCTCCTCGTTGACACGAAAGACGACTGACAGCGGATGGCCGAGTGCTACTGGTGCCAGGCTCGAGAGCAGGTCGGCGTGCTTCGACTCATTCCAGTCCGCAGCGAACTGGTCTGGTGCGCCGACATAAATCGTCCCCCCGTCGATCGACAACGGCTCCGTCGGCTCGAGCCATGTTCTGAAGGTTTGGTCTGGCAACTCCTGGCGCGCGCGCTCGAGGAGGCGCGACCAGGTTTCCTGCGGGGTGAGGCTCATTTCGCGGGGGCGTGGAAAACTCGAGAGGGGCAGCGAAGCTAGACCCACCAAGAGGAAATTGCAATTGGTCCAGATCGACAGCGTGTGCCGACGCCACCATTCGTGTTTCGCGCCTTGACCCAATGTCACTGTGCCAGATACGTTTACCGGTCTGCATCGAAAATGCCGCTTGCGGCAAGCTGAATTGGAGTCGCGCGCGTGTTGCGCGTACTCCTACCAACGACTGCACAGTTTGGAGTCATCATGGGCAAGCCGACGTACCGTCCCCGAAACAAGCGACGCATTCGCACCCACGGGTTCCGTGAGCGAATGTCAACGAGATGGGGGCGCGAGGTTCTCAGCCGCCGCCGCAGGAAGGGGCGCAAGCGACTCACCGTTCAGCTCCCGTCGAAGTACGCAGGCGCCTGATTCGTCGAAGAGCGAAAAACACCGCTTCACTCGGCGCCAGCGGATCACTCGCGGCGCCGATTTGCAATCAATCGCGCGCGGGGGAAAGCGTCTGCGAACGGCGTTTCTCGATGTACGCGTCGTCGTCACTTCGCGGAAGCAGAGCCGTATAGGCTTTGTCGTTCCCAAACACCGGCATTCGGCGGTTCGTCGCAACCGGCTGAAGCGAACACTGCGCGAGCTGGCACGCCTCACCGTTCTGACGACGCTTCGTGCGACGAAGACAGGATAGAGCATGGATATCGTTATGCGCACGCTCCCCGCAGCCTACACCGCGTCCTTTGGAGCGCTGCGCGCCGAAGTCGAGTCGCTGTCGGCGCGACTTCTGCGCTTGAATGACGCGGCCTCCAAGAAAACCAAGACGGAGGACGTCTCGGGTCCCTCCAGCACCCAATAGTGTGGCGCTCTCCGTGCGCACGCTTTGTATTCTTGCCGTTCGAGGCTATCAGGTGAGCCTCGGTCAGCTGCTACCCGCATCGTGTCGCTATTTTCCGAGTTGCTCCGCCTATGCCATCGAGGCGATCGAGAAGCACGGCGCGGCGCGTGGCTCCTGGCTGGCTATTCGTCGTATTGCTCGATGCCACCCATTTCGCCCCGGCGGGTATGATCCCGTTCCGTAGCCGTTGACGAGAGGCAATTGCCTGCATGGATAGACGCACACTCCTGGCGCTTGTTCTGATCGTGGTGGTCTTCGTTACGCCCGCGTTATTTCTTCGGGCGAACAGAAAGCCGCAGCCGATAGCGCCCCAAGATACAGCGACCGCAGCCGCGCCAGTGAATGCGCCGGCAGCCTCGCCCGCCACCGCACCAGCCAGTGCCGTACCGACAGTTGGAGGCGCGCCCACCGCCGCGCGCCGGGTGGGTGACACGACCGCGATCGATTTCGGGAAGACCCACTACACCTTCGCAACGACCGGCGCATCGCCTCAGGCAGTGGTCCTGACTGCCTATCGCAATTTGAGTCCGAGCAAGGTGTCTCAGCCCAAGGCCATCATCGGCAGCGGACAGTCGACGATGCTCGAACCCGGTCTCCTTCGGTACCGGATCGTGCGGGGCGCCGACACGATCGCGCTCGACACGATTCCCTTCCGAGCGGAGCACGCGGGCGACATCGTGACGTTCACGAGCAGCGGTTCGATTCCGATAACGCTGCATTATCAACTTACTAACGAGGGCTACATCGCCCACGTCAGCGGACAGATCGGCGGCGCGGCCGGCGGCGCACCTACACAGCTCCTCATCGGCCTGCCATCGACCCTTCGCTCTCAAGAATCCGACACGCTGGACGACCAGCGACACCTCGCTTACGGCTACAAGCTCGAGCACGAGGACGTGAAGAGCGTTGCCTTCACGAAGCTCGATCCGGCACTCGTCCGAACGGATAGCGGCCCGATGACGTGGGTCGCGGCTCGGAATAAGTATTTCCTCATCGCGCTGATTGCTCCGCCCTCCGAGCAATTCCTTGCGTTGAAGATGCAGGGCGGTCCGCGCGTCGGCCGAACCGCGACGACGGCGAGCGCGACTGCCGTGCTGCCGGTTCGTGATGGCCGATTCGGATTCGATGTGTACGCTGGTCCGCAATCCTGGACCCAGCTTCGCACGATCGGTTTCGATCTCGAGAATGTGAATCCGTACGGCGGCTGGATTCCTGGCGTGCAGCCCTTCGCAGCCGTCTGCATGCGCGTCATCCTCTGGATTCGCCAAACGTTCAATGTCTCGTACGGCTGGGTGTTGATCATTTTCGGCCTCTCCGTCCGGTTTCTGCTCTGGCCTCTGAACCAGATCGCGATGCGGTCGAGTCTGAAAATGCAGCGCATTCAGCCCGAGCTCGCCGAAGTCCAGAAGCGCTACAAGGACGACCCCGAGAAGCAGCGCGAGGCATTGGTGAAGCTGTACCAACAGCACGGGATGAGTCCGTTCAGCCCGGTCATCGGGTGTTTGCCGATGCTCCTGCCGATGCCAGTGCTGTTCGCACTGTTCTATGTCTTCCAGAACACGATCGAGTTTCGTGGCGTGAGCTTCCTGTGGCTGCCGGACCTTTCACTCCACGATCCGTACTACATCACGCCCGTTCTGATGGGCGCCACGATGTTCGTGTTGTCGTGGATCGGCATGCGCGCCGCGCCGCCGAATCCGCAGACGAAAATGATGAGCTACATGATGCCGGCGGTGATGACGGCGGTGCTCTGGAATTTTGCCTCCGGCCTGAATCTGTATTACGCGGTGCAGAATATCGCGGCGCTCCCACAGCAGTGGATGCTAACCCGTGAGCGGATGAAGGCGGCGCCGTCGGCGCCCGCACCCGCACCATTGCGGAGCCGACGCGCGACGACGTGAGTCGCGTGGCGCGCCCGCGCCACAGGAGAACCGATGAAGGTCACCTACATCGGGCACGCGACGCTGTTAGTCGAGATCGGAGCCGTTAGGCTCCTGACCGATCCAAACTTCGATCGCAAGCTCGGCGGGTTTCTCCCGCGCGTGTCTCCTCCGGGCATACCGATCGACCGACTCCCGCGGCTCGATGCGCTTCTGCTCACGCACGCGCACGCCGACCATCTCTCGTTCAACTCACTCGACGCGTTACCGCACGATATTCCACTCTACGCCCCGCCGGTGATCGCGAAGTGGCTTCGACGCCGCGGCTATCAACAGGCGGAAGATCTTGCGCCGGGCCGCAACGTCCGCGTTGGAGATGTCGAGATTCACGCGGCCTTGGCGACACATCGCGGCAATCGCTACGGCTTCGACCGTTGGCGCAGCGCCGCCAACATGTACCTGTTCGACGCCGGCAGCGAAACCTGCTTCTTCGCTGGGGACACGGCGCTCATGCCGGACACGCACGAGCTCGTGCACGGTAAGCTCATGCCGAGTGGTCGGCAGCTCGACGTCGCGCTCCTGCCGATCGGCTATGCGCCCTGGTGGAAGCGTTCGGGGTTTCGTCGAGGGCATCTCACGCACGACGACGCACTGACATTGTTCGAACGATTGGGCGGCCGCGTGTTTGTTCCGTATCACTGGGGGACGTTCCATCACATCACGGCGCGGGCTCACAATGCGATCAATCGCCTCATCGAACACCTCGAGTCGCATCACCTTCGAGCCGCGGTTCGCATTCTCGAGCCGGGTGAAACACTCGAGCTGACGCGCGAGCAGGAAGCGCAGCCCAACCGTCCGAAGCGACGTGCCGCAGACCGCGCGTTCAACGATCTCGGCGAGTTCACTTCAGGCGGACGAGATCACGCCGGTCCAGAGTCGCGCGCGCCGCAATGAGTGCGCTCGGCGCCCCGGCGTCAGCGTTGCCGGGCGCGGCGGACACGATCGTAGCAGTAGCGACACCGCCCGGACGCGGCGCGCTCAGCATCATCCGCCTCAGCGGTGGCCAATCGCACGAGATCGGCCGAGCGGTATTATCACGCTGGCCCGATCGGCCTCGTCAGGCCGTATTGAGCGAAGCGCGCGACGAGTTCGGGCAAACTCTCGATCAAGTCGTGGTCGTGCGCTACGATGCCCCGTCGTCGTTCACGGGTGAGGATGCCATCGAGATCTCGACCCATGGCGGAGTCGTGGTGCCAACGACTGTCGTCGCAGCGCTGATAGCACGCGGCGCGCGGATAGCGGCGCCGGGCGAGTTCACGCGACGAGCGGTGCTCAACGGCAAACTGGACATTCTTCAAGCGGAAGCGACCGCCGATCTGATCGCAGCCGGCTCTCGCGCCGCGCAGCGCGTCGCGTTGCAGCAACTGGATGGCGGCCTCTCTCGGCGCATCACGGCGCTCCGGGAAAAGGTGCTCGAGATCGAAGCGCTCATTGCCTACGACATCGATTTTCCCGAGGAGGACGACGGTCCGGTCGCGCCGTCGCGTACCCTTGATGCACTCGAGAGCCTGGAGGGCGCCTTACGAGGACTACTCGCAACGGCGCGTGGTGGAGAGCTGGTGCGCGAGGGTGCCCTGGCCGTGCTCGCCGGCGCGCCTAACGTGGGTAAGTCGTCATTGTTCAACGCGCTCATCGGGCGCAGTCGAGCAATCGTCACACCGATCCCGGGCACGACACGCGACGCGCTCGAGGCGGTGATCGACGCCGATCCGTGGCCGATTCGAGTGGTCGATACGGCAGGACTTCGTTCGACGACGGACCTCGTCGAGCGCTTAGGAATCGAAGTGAGTGAATCCTACGTCGCTCGATCAGCCGTCGTGCTCTGTTGCGGCGATGACGAAGCGTCGCTGCGCGCAGCGACCGAGAGCGTGCGAGCGGCTCAGCGCCAACGCAGCGCCGATGAGAATCCGCTCATTGCCATTCTCACGAAGTGCGATCTGGCGCGAGATTCGACCATCGACCTGAGCACCTTAGGCAGCGAGCTCGGGGCAACTGCGGCGATTGCGGTCAGTGCCGAGACCGGCGCCGGAGTACAGCAACTACTGATGACAATCGGCGCGGTGATCGACGGCACCGTAGGCCTTCCAGAGCTCGACGCGCCGGTGCTGACCCAGGCGCGCCATCAGCACGCCGTCGCGCACGCGCTCGCCGAGCTCGAGGCGTTCCGCTATGCATGGCGAGACGAAAAGCTCCCCGCGACAATCGCCGCTGTGCATCTGCATGCGGCAGGAGACGCGTTGCGCGATCTGATCGGCGGGATCGACACTGAGCAGGTGCTCGACGAGGTCTTCAGGCGCTTCTGCGTCGGTAAATGACGAGATGCGTTACGAGGCGGTACGGTCTTCTCCCGTGACTTGACGCCAAATCTCGTCGCCGAGCCACTCGAGCCGCTCTCGAGCGTAGGCGAGCTCCGAGGCGGCTAGTCTCTGCGCGTTGTTCGATAGGTGGCGGGAGAGTTGGATCATCTCGTCCAGCACCTCGCGCAGCGCGACATTCTGCCGCCGCTCGCGAGAATCAGGCACTGACCGCCGCGCGATGTGCGTAAGCGGACAACTCGAGATCGCTCGCGCGAACCGCCCACGCGAGCCCGCGCGCCTCGATGCCCGCCTCGACGACTCGCGCGCCGAGGAAATATCCGCTGCGCTCCGGCAGCAGGTAGCGGCCATCGACAGTGCGCGCCTCCGCGCTCATGCCGCCCGAGAGATAGCGGAGCCGAAGTCCAAGCGCGGCGCTATCAAGATCAGGTGCGACGGCGCGCGCAATGATTGGCTCGAGCTCGCGAATTCGCGCGTATTGACGACGTTCGTAGCCGAAATAGTCCCAGGCTGCATGGCCGGGACTGATCGCGCGCGATGTGTGAACAGCAAGCCCTTCGTTCATGAGCAGCTCGCGTAACGCGACGCGACGTCCTGTCTCCCAGTACGAGTACTCGCCATCTGCGTTCGCAACGAACTCGCGTAAGGCACTTCGGCTCGTCGGCGACGTGTAGCGTATGGCATGTGCGTACTCGTGCGCGAGCCAGAGCGGGATGAGCTCGGGGTCGAGCCCGAGTCCATCCGTTTCTTCGTTCGGCACGCCGGTGAAATGCTCGAGGCACACGAACGCAACACCACGGCCTCCGATCACGAGCTCGCCGGCGTTCGCGGCGCCGACGCCGATCATGAGCACGACGTCGACATCCACGTCTGCGCCGAGCAGAGCGTCGCAGCGCTGTTCAGCGTTGCGCGCAAGAGCCACGACGTCGGTCCGCTCGAGCATTGCGCGAAGATCGCGGCGCCCGGCGTAGACGGTTGCGTTTACGACATCTCGAAAGTGCGGACCGTCGGGATCGACGACGTAGTTGTTCCAGTACGCTTCGAGGAGGCGTCGATGCGCGTCGAAGTAGCGGTCGTAGGCAGCGGCTCGGTCGGTGCTATCGAGAACGGAAAAGAAGTCGGGCAGCAGATTGATCAGCATCTCGACCAGAGCGCGGGAAGGCGGCGCGACGGCACGATGGACGCAAAGATGAGAGTTGTGGCCTGAGGGTGGAACAAGAGTGGAGACGAGTGGCG
>JANWKK010000282.1 GCA_025451425.1 Gemmatimonadaceae bacterium | reverse complement strand
TGCGTGTATTGACAGCCTTCCGACGCTTCCGCTCGCGACATCCGAGAGTCGTTCGCGGTTCCTTGATCGGCCTCGCCTTCGCGCTCTCGTTTGCGATTGGATTGTTCTATGCGAGCTGGGCGCTCGTCTGTCGCGCCGGGCGATGCCCAGCCGTCGAAGTCCTGGAGGAGTACACGCCCCGCCAAACTTCGAAGCTCTACGCCGCTGATGGCCGGTTCATCGCGGAGATCGGTCTCGAGCGGCGCACCGTCGTCAAGATCGACCAGATGCCGCCTATTGTCCGCAACGCCTTCATTGCGACCGAGGACAAGCGCTTCTACGAGCACGCCGGCATCGATTGGAAGCGCGTTCCTAGCGCATTCATAAACGACATCCGCACTCATAGCTGGAGCCAGGGCTTCTCGACGATCACGATGCAGCTCGCGCGAAACATCTTTCCGGAGCGCATCTCCCGTGAGAAGAATCTCGTTCGCAAGCTGAAGGAAGCCAAAGTCGCGCGCGCGATCGAGGCCAAGTACTCGAAGGATCGCATCCTCGAGCTCTATCTGAATCAGATTTACCTCGGCAACGGCGCCTACGGCGTGGAGAGCGCCTCCGAGCGCTACTTCGGTAAATCGGTGAAGGACCTCAATCTCGCCGAAGCGGCGACGCTCGCCTCGATTCCGAAAGGTCCGGGACGCTACGACCCTCGACGTTTTCCCGATCGCGTGATTCAACGACGCAACACGATTCTCGAGTTGATGCGCCGTGACGGCGACATTACCGACGCCGATGCCAGCCTCGCCAAAGCGTATCCACTGCGACTCGCGCGGAAGACGGACGCCGGCGAATTCGCACCTTATTTCGTCGAGTGGGTTCGCCAGCTGCTCGACGAGCAGTTCGGCCGCCAACTCTATGAGCAAGGTCTAAAGGTCTACACCACGCTCGACGTCGAACTCCAGTCCGCCGCCGAACGCGCGCTCGAGACGCAGATGCGCGCGATCGAGGCAGGGAAGTACGGCGCCTACAAGCACCAGTCCTACGAGCAGTACGTGGCGCAGGCGGTCGACAATGATAACGAGAGCGCAGCCGCGAACTCGCCGTATCTCCAGGGCGCATTCGTCGCGATGGATCCACGTGACGGGTCCGTCCGCGCGCTGATCGGCGGCCGCAACTTCGACGACTCCAAGTTCAATCGCGCGGTGCAGGCGCAGCGTCAGCCCGGTTCGACCTTCAAGCCGATCGTCTACGCCGACGCTGTACAGAATGGACGGCCGCCGTCGTACATCCTCGACGATTCGCCGCTGAGCTACACGCCACAAGGTGGACAGACCTGGGAGCCTCAAAACTACGACAGCAAGTTCGAGGGAAAGCTGCCTCTCCGTCGTGCACTTTATGAATCTCGAAACCTCGCCACGATCCGCCTCGGTATGGAGCTTGGCGAAGCAAGTGTCATCGACGAAGCGCGCAAGTTCGGCATAACGACTCCGATACCGCCGTATCCGTCGATTCATATCGGTGCCGCGGCGGTTTATCCTATCGAATTGATCGCTGCGTATTCAGCGTTTGCCACACTCGGCACGCGCGCGACGCCGATGGCGATCATCCGCGTCGAGAATCAGAAGGGAGACGTACTCTGGGCGCCGACGCCGCAGCGTACCGCCGTGCTATCGCCGGAAGAGGCGTGGCTCATGGTCGACATGATGAAAGACGTCGTTCGTCGCGGTACGGCGGCTGGCACGGTCGGTTCGGTCTTCCATCTGCCTGCTGGCGGCAAGACCGGAACCACGAACGACGGCACGGACGTCTGGTTCATCGGATACACATCCGACCTGGTTGCCGGTGTGTGGATGGGTCTCGATCGACCCCAGAAAATCAAGGCGAACGCACAAGGCGGCGTCCTCGCTGCGCCAGCGTGGGCAGCTTTCATGAATCAGGTCTACAAGCGGAAGCCGGCTCCGCCTGATTGGCCGCGGCCCTCGGGACTCGTCGCGCAATCGATCGACAACACGACGAATACGCTGTGGACGGCGAACTGCGGCGGCGTACAGGCAACGGAGTACTTCATTCCCGGAACTGAGCCGACTCAGACGTGCGCGCCGGCGCTCACGCCTGACACGACGGGTCTGGGTACGCCGGTGCAGCCGGATACAGGAGCACGAGCCGCGGGGACTCCGTCGTCCAATCCGTTCGCGAGCCCGGTTGTCGTTCCCGGTGCCGTGCCGACGCCCAAGCCCGCGCGTCCGACCGATGGCGACTCGACTCGTCGTCGCGATTCGTTGGTCTTTCCACGCACGCGTGCGCGCGATACAACGCGGCTTCGGCGCGATACCACTCGAATACCTCCGCCGAATCCGGCGGTGAGATCACGCTGATCATCGCGAGTGACCACCGGCTCTTCCACTGCGTGGCTACCCGTCGACTGCCACGCGCACACCACTTTCTCTGACGGCCAGCTCACGGTCGACGAGCTCATCGAGTGCGCGCGCGACCGACATGTCACGCCGAGCGTGAGCGATCATATATCGTCGTACATGGACAGCGCGTTGACGACGGTCAACGAAGTGCGCGCCTATCTCGATGAGCTGGCAAGGTACGACGTCTTGCGCGGCGGCGAGTTTTGCTGGCACGACTCGTTATGGCGAGAGATCCCCGCGGATCTTGTTTCCCGATTCACACATCGTCTCGGATCGTTGCACGGCATCTGGCTCTCGAACGGTGAGCTCGTGTACGCTTTCTCGCGGCGATTCCCGAACATCACGCCTGACGAGTACATGGAGGCGCACGTCGAGAATCTCGAGCGGTTTGCCCGCGCGATGCCGGTCGACGTCCTTGCGCATCCGACGCTGCTGCCGCTTGCACTTCGCCATATTCCACTCGAGGATCTCTGGACTGAGCCGCGCGAGGAACGAGCCGTCCGTGCCCTGGCCGAAGCCGGAATAGCATTCGAGATATCGAACCGGTATCGGCCGCACGACAGATTCGTTCGGCGCGCACACGATGCAGGTGTTCGCTTCTCGCTCGGCTCGGACGGTCACACCGAAGCGCAGGTCGCTGACATCCAGTTCCCGCTCCGGCTCGCTCGCGAGATGGGCGTTCCCGACGCCGAGCTATACGACCCGCGACGTCACGGCTCGCGCACGGGTTTCGTTAGCTCGCACTCGAGTTGATCCCGCATGTGATCTGCTACCGCGCGCAGTACGTTCTTCCCGTTTCCCTTCCGCCGATCGTCGACGGTGTCGTCGCCGTCGAGCGCGGCCAGATTGCGTATGTCGGAACCAGCGCCGGCGCACCTGCCGGCGAAGTGGTGGACCTCGGCGACGCGATTCTCCTTCCGGGGTTGGTGAATGCGCATTGTCACCTCGAGCTCACCGCCATGCGCGGCTTCCTCGAGGACCTCGAGTTCCGAACCTGGATCGTGCGCCTAACGAATGCGAAGCGCGCCGTAATGTCGCGTGAGATGCTGCTCGACGCTGCGCGGTACGGGATTGCCGAAGGACTCCGCCACGGCATCACGACCTTCGCCGACACCTGCGACTCCGGGGTGTCGTTCGATGCGATGCTCGAGTCGCGAGTTCGCGGCGTGATGTACCAGGAGGTTTTCGGACCCGACCCCGCGCAATGCGAAGTCTCGATCGCCGAGCTTCGTGACAGAGTGGAACGGATTCGCCCCGCGCAAACGTCACTGGTTCGCGTCGGCGTTTCCCCTCACGCCCCGTACACGGTTTCCGATTCTCTATTCAGCGCGGTCTCGCGTTATGCTCGCTCCGAAGCGCTCCCGATCGCTATTCACATTGCCGAAAGCCACGCCGAGCACGACCTCGTGGCAAACGCGGCGGGACCCTTCGCGGATGGACTCCGCGCGCGCAACATCGGCGTTGCTCCGCGTGCGCGCACGCCTATCGAGCTGCTGAAGGCGCTCGACGTGCTCGCTGCGCGACCTCTCCTGATCCATTGCGTCCGTGTTGACGACGCCGACGTCGCTCATATCGTGGCCGCTCGTTGCGCAGTCGCTCACTGCCCGGCTTCGAACGCGAAGCTCGGTCATGGAATTGCGCCACTTTCGATGCTGTTGGACGCAGGCATTCCGGTCGGTATCGGATCGGATTCGGTCGCCAGCAACAATCGTATGGATCTGTTGGAGGAGTCCCGTCTCGCGGCGCTCATGCAACGCGCACATCACGGCGACTTTCGTGAGATCGACGGCCACACGGTGTTGACGCTCGCAACTCTTGGAGGCGCCCGGTCGCTTGGCATCGAGGACCAAGTCGGGTCGCTGGAAGTCGGAAAGGCCGCGGACCTTGCGGCCTTTCCGCTGCGTAACGCCGGCCCGGTCCATGATCCGGAAGCCACTGCGGTTTTCGCATTGCCCGGCACACCAGCGTCATTCGTCGCCGTGGCTGGCGAGATCCTCGTACAAGACGGTGTCCTTCTAGGCTATGACCCATCGCTCGAGAAGCGGCTGCAGGCGAGCGCCAATGCACTCGGACGGTGGGCGGCGAGCACCTAAACCGCGCTCGTCGGGCGGTTTGTGGGCCCGGCATCTGCTTTCGTAGAGCAGGCTAATTTGGCCGAGTGCGCCTTGTCCACCATTTTGCCTGCGAATACCTTCCGAAGTACTCGTAGCTTCCGTCGCGTCCGTTCGTCGTCTGGAAGGAGCGACGAAGTGTGCTTTTTCGAGCCGTCCACCACCCTAATTGGCGGAGCGCGATCCTAGCGGCGCGCGACTTCAATTGGACTGCTTTCAACGCGAAAGCGAGCAAGCGGTCGAGTGTCACGCGCACGAGAGCTCACGGAGGTTTTGCGTGGTCGTTGGCTGTTTGGCTCTGAATGCGTCGTTCGAGCCTCTCACCATGGTCCCGATGCGAAGAGCTCTTCGCCTCGTGATCGATGGCAAGGCGGAAATTGTCGAAGCGGATCAAGACAAGGTAGTCCGCTCCGAGCGCCTGACGATGCCACGACCCGCGGTTATCCGCCTCACGAAGTTCATCCACGTGCCGCGGCGTTTCCGACGTCAGGTGACGAACACCTTTCTGTTTGCGCGCGATCGCTATCGCTGTCAGTACTGCGGCCGCCATGCCACGGAGCTCAAGATTCGCGAGGCTCTCACGCGCGACCACCTCATTCCGCTCTCGCGCGGCGGCACGAACGACTGGAATAACGTCGTCACCGCGTGCAGCCCATGCAACACGCGGAAAGGCAATCGTCTGCCGGAAGAGATCGGGATGCATCCGCTCACGCACCCGGTTGAGCCGCACTTCGTGCATCTGAGCTGGGCCGTTCGCCGACTTACACCGACGCAGGCGCGTTACATCAAGACGTTCTACGGCGACGAGGTGCTGCATCAGATCGAGCTCCTCGAACACCGAGGTCTCGCCGCAGCTCAGGTCTCGGCCACCCTCGGTCACGCCCACTACACCGGGCACGGCCCGCGACATTAGCCGGTTGAGAGTGGAGGGTAGCGGGTAGAGGGCGGGGAGGGTTGACGGTTACTACCCTCTACCCAGCGGTGAACGTCTCCGATCTCTGCTCGTAGTGCCTTCTCTCTCCGCCTAACAGCCGAGAAAGTAGCGTGCCCATGCCGTTCTTCAGCGCGCTCAGCGCATTCGTCTTGCCGCGGACCGCAGGCTGAAACTCACCATGCAACCAGCGCTGCAGTTCGTCGAGGTCGCTCACGTCCAGCGTCGAGATGTCGAGGAACACATTGTAGTAATAGCGGCCGCCCTCGGCGCGCGGTCGGAGCGGTACGCGATACGGACGGCTCAGCGGCTCCTCGGCAGACGCGAGTGTCGCATAGCCGCCGAAATCCTCGAGCGAGTTTCCATTGCGGCGCACCGCGCGATAGACCCGCGACGCGGGATCATACTGCACGAGGACCTCCCACTCCATCGAGCCTTCGATGTTGTTGAACAGTCCCGTTTCGCGCCACAGCTCCACTTTATAGTGGATCTTCGTCGGAAATCCATTGCGCAATAACTCACGCGTCGTCGGATCGGCCAGAAGATTCTTACCAACGATGCTCGGCGATTGCGTGGCGGCAAACGTGCCCGCTGGAACGATGATGTCCAGCTGCACGGGACTCTGAGTCCGCCCCGCGTGGAATGGTGCGGCGATCAGAATGAAGCCAAGCGCAATCAGTGAGCGAGTCGACAATGCCGAGAAGAGTTAGAACCGGTGTTTCAGACGTATGAATAATCGCAACGGCTCGCCTGACGAGGACAATGCTTTCGCCATATAGAAACCAACGCCGCCAAAGTCGAGACCACCACCGATATCCGTTCTGAATGAGCTCAAGGGCGGTATCTTGCCACTGGCGTAGGTGAGCGCTCCATCCGGCGGACCGACCAACCAGCCGCGGCCCGCATCGAGGAAGAGCACCCAGTTGCCGGTGCTCCGGAAGTGATGCGCGCGTGCGTGTGGAGCGACGTCGCGAGTGCCGTTTACGCCCGCATCATCGTGTGACTCCCAATCGGGATTGATATCGAAGTGCAAATCACCGCGGTATTCGGCCTGGAGCAACGCGATGCGATCGCAGAGCGCCGGTTGACCCGGAAACACCGGACCAACGTTGCACGTGCCGAGATCCGCTCCCCCGCCCGTTTGCTCGGTGCGGAATCCAAAGCCAGGCATTACTCCCGGACCATCGACCGAAACACGACGTTCGATCGGGAGGGGATCACCGCTCAGCCAACCGCCGATCAGCGCACGCAGATTCAACTGGCCGTCGGGCGAGACACGGTTATATCGACGCAAATCGAGGAATCCGCGCGAGTACGTGGTCGGAATCGGCGTCGTCCAACTTACGTCTGGTGGCGCGTTAGGGAGCGTGGTGACGTTCACGCGCTCCAGCGTGCCGACGCCGCGCTCCCAATCGGCGCTGATGCGCCAACCGGACCACGGGTTGTCCTCGTCGTTCCGCGTATCGACGACGAATGTGCCAGTCGCGATGTGCAGACGCCCCTCGTCGACCGGGGGGTTTGGCCGCCAATCGACTTCGCTTCGAAAGAGCGTGAACGGATTGCGGGCGTCGCGTGTCAGCCAGCGCTCATCACCGAAGCCACCCGTTAGGCTCACTCCTCGCCATGCAAAGAGCGAAGCGGTCGCGGTCGCTCCGTGACGCTGGAAATAGTCGCGGTAGTCCCGATGACCGAGGAACGACGCCAGGCCGACTTCCAAGTCGGATAGTTGCCACGGTTCGATGCCATCGACGACGTTGAACAATCGGCCGCCGAGCGCGAAGCCCTCGAGTCGACCAAACCGTAGCTCGCCGCGCACGTTGTGTCCGACGTCGTCCTCATGCGACGAAAAGCTGCTCCCAGTGCGCAGAATTGCGTAGGCATCGAGCCGAGTGCTGCCCCAGGACGTTATGCGATTGATCTGTGGACCCAGATTGATTGGGAGTCCCTCGACCCGGTTATAGGCGCCCGCCGACGCGATCTGCAACTTGCTCCAGCTCCGATCCGCTCGGCGATGCTCCCAACGCCTCCACCACGGGTCACCTGTGTCAGCGAGCGTGTCTCGCTCGGCGATGATCTGATCTCCGTCCTGTCGGTAACGGAGCGGTTCGCGATAGATCCTGATCTCGCCACCGATGTCGGCGACGTCGCGTCCCTCCACGTCACCGCCGATCACGAGCAAATCACCGTCGATTCGCGCGGAGGGACGAAGAATGACGTCCGAATTCAGGGCGATCACGCGTCCGGTGACGTGGCCTCCGATAGTCAGCGGGCCGTTGAGGACCGCAACGTCCCCGAAGATCTCGCGACCGCGCTCGATCTCTAGAGGGCCGCTAAGCCGAAGCCCGGTACTCGCGTTGAACAGCGCCGCGGCATCGCGCGCCACGTCCGCTGGTAGACCGCGGTGCCCAAATGTCGTGTCGGCCCCGGTGCGATCTTGGGCTGCAGCGACCGCGATGCACGCCGGCAGCATCGCCGCCGCGATCGCTAAAGAAATCCGCATTGCTACTCCACCGATTGAGGGTCCGCCCGTCGTTGGGCACCCTGCGTACCCGTCCCGCGCCCGATTATAACGATCAGTCCGAGAAAGAGTTGCCTCCCGGTCAATTCTTTGTTCGCTCGACGGCTGTCCACCGCAGATCACAGCCAGACCGTGTCGCTACGACGCTGTCAATCGGTTGCGAACTCACCACCCATAGTGATACCGAGTCGGCGCATCCTTCGATAGAGATTAGGGCGATCCGTCTTCAGCCGCCGAGCTGCTTCGGCCACATTGCCGCTCGCCATCGAGAGCGCCCGCGTGATTAGCATCTTTTCGTATTCGTCAAGCGTCTCGCTAAGCGAGGAATCGAGCGACGCTGGATCTGGAAGCGGCGTGGCCGGCGGCGCACCGCGTCGGGCGTCGCCGTCAATGGCCAGTACGGCCGAGACGTCCTCCGCCTCCACCGGCAAGCCTGCACGAAGAATCGCAAGCCGCTCGATAATGTTCGCCAGCTCACGAATATTCCCGGGCCAACGATGACGTGTCAGCAGCGCAATCGCGTCCTCACTCCAGTTTGGCTGAGCTTGCCCCGTTCTCATTCGGTGCAGGGCAGAGAAGTGGCGCACGAGCGCTGGAATGTCACTGGGCCGTTCTCGCAGCGGCGGCAATGGAATGGGAATGACGTTCAGGCGAAAGAATAGATCTTCGCGGAACGTCCCCTCGTGTACGCAGCGCCCGAGATCCTTGTTCGTCGCCGAGACGATACGGACGTCAATCCGGATCGGCTTACCACCACCCACCCGCTCGATCTCCTTCGCTTCGATCGCGCGGAGCAGCTTCGCCTGAGCTTCAGGTCCCAGGTCACCCACCTCGTCAAGTAACAGCGTACCGGTGTGTGCCAACTCGAAGCGTCCGATGCGTCGATCGGTTGCGCCGGTGAACGATCCCTTCTCGTGCCCGAACATCTCACTTTCGACGAGATCGCGGGGAATCGCGGCGCAGTTCACGCGAATGAATGGCCGATCGCGCCGTGCACTCGCACCATGAATCGCGGCGGCGACGAGCTCCTTGCCAGTTCCCGATTCTCCGGTGATTAGTACTCGTGAATCAGTCGGCGCAACGCGCGCAATCAACTCTCGGACGCGCATCATCGCCGGGCTGTCGCCGATCATGTCCCCGCTCAAGCCATATTCTCGACGCAGCGACTTCGCTTCGCGTCGAACCTGACGCAGCTCCAGCGCCGAGCTGAGAGCGAGCAAGACACCCTCGGGACTCAGCGGCTTCTCGAGAAAATTGAAAGCACCGAGCTTGGTCGCGCGGACGGCGTCGGAGAGTCCGGCGCGGCCGCTCATCATCACCACCGGTACATCCGGCAGCTTCTCGCGCATCTGCGCGAGCGTCGCCATGCCGTCCAGGTCGCCGGGCATCATCAGGTCGAGCAAAAGTACATCCGGCTCGCTCTCGATCGCGCGCTGTAACCCCGACGCGCCATCCTGTGCGTCCCGGACCTCGTATCCCTCGGCACCGAGCAGTGCGCCGACCATGCGTCGAATATTCGGCTCGTCGTCGACGATGAGAACGCTAGGCATTGGCGCTGCCGCGTGCACCGGGCAATGCCTTCGGTTCGGCCATCAGCTTCGTTAGGTACCGCTGCGACTCCGAGATGCGCTCGACTTCGATTGCAACCGCTTCGACGGCTTGCTCGATGCGCTCGAGCCGATTCTGTACGTCCGCCGGGATGGGTGCCATGACCGGCGGTCGGTCGATCAATCGGCGCGTGAACGCGCGGATGATCGGAATGCCCAGGGCGATCACCGCGCTCGTGGTGCACACTGTTTTGAGCACCTCGACCACGAAGGGCCCAATCTCACCCGGAAGGAACGGAAACGGTGGCGGTCCTTGGATGATCAGCATCAGCGGTTCGGTCGTTAGGTGCATAGTCAGAGGTTGGTTAACCTAACGTCCACCGTCACGCGAAGGAGCGACGGAATGGCGGGGCTCTCCACCCCGCTCCGCCAGCAACTTCGTCGTGAACCGCTGGCCCTCCGAAATCCGCTCGACCTCGACCGCGATTGAATCGATCGCCTGCTCCATCCGCTCGAGCCGCGCGAGCACATCGGGCTACGCATTCGGCGGAGCGCTTCGCTCGAGACGGCGCGCGAAACCACGCGCGATCGGAACTCCGATCGAAACGACGGCGACCATCCCGAACAGCGCAATCGGAACAAAAATGGGACTAGGCATCGGTGATCTCTACACTGCGTTCGTTGACAGGAAGAACAAATCGAATCGTTGTACCCACACCGGGCTGACTCTCCGCGCCGACCGAGCCCCGATGGGCGAGTACCGTTTGCCGAGCGATCGCGAGGCCGAGTCCTGTGCCGCCGGGTTTAGAAGTTATATATGGCTCCCAGATGCGCCCGAGCTGCTCCTTTGGAATACCGCAGCCGCTGTCGGCGACAGCGATTTCGACTCCTTTCCGAGTGCCATTCCCATTTCCACTCACAGGAGCGCCGTTGCGTTCGTGGCTCCATTCGATTGTGAATGGCCGCACGCGCACCGTGATTTGCGCCATACGCTCGGCGGGCACGGTCCGACACGCGTCGACGGCGTTCAGAATCACGTTTGAGAGCGCACGCGCCAGCGCGTCGTGGTGGCCGTGAATCATCGGCGTCGCGTCGTCGACGTCGACATTCAGCGAGATATCCGTGGGCACCGTAGAGCGCGCCGTGTATCGCACGAGCTCGCCGACGTCGATCGGAGCTTGCGGTCCCTCGGGGAGTCGGCCGAACTGCGAGAAGCTCCGCGCCATCGCTTCGAGGCGCCGCGACTCCACGTCCAATACCTCGACCGTTTCCACGAGCGCCGGTGGCAGCGTCGGCAGATCTCGCCGCAGTCGCTCGACCGCGAAGCGAATTGGCGTAAGTGGATTCTTGAGCTCGTGGGCAACTTGACGAGCCGATTCTCTCAGTGTGGAGGCGCGCTCAGCTTCGATCGCGCGGGCGCGGCCAAGCTCCAGCTCGCGCGACATGTCGCGCATCCGCTGGCGCAGAACCTCGAACTCCGGCGCTCCACGCCGCGGCGGCCCTTCCGGCAGCGGCTGGCCTCGACCGATCCGCTCCGTCCAACCGACGAGCTCCTGTAATGGCCGGCTCATGTTGCGGCTCAGATGCCCCGCGACCCGCGACGCCAAGAGCGCGAGGATGAGAAAGGAAACGAGCGCGCCAGCGAGTGCGCGGACGGCTGCTGTCTTGTAGATGTAACTCGCTCTCGTTGCCTGTAGGGCATTCGCTCCCAGTGTGCTGTCGAACTGCGTGAGTGCCTTACGCTGATCCGCGGTGAGCGGCGCAGTACGTGCGGCGCCAAGAGCTCGGTTTCCGGAGGCGGCAACACTATCCCAGGCCGCCTGCGCCCCGACGAGCTTCAATGCCCAATAGCTCGTGATCCCGCCCGACAATGCGAGCACGATCGACGGGATAAGCGCGAACGACAGGAGGATGGTAAAGAGGCGACCACGAAACCCAACTCGCTTCACTGGCACCTCTTACGCGCAGGCCCGAATGGCAGTTTCGTGAAGAAACATACCGACGGTACAGAGAGCCATCCACCCACGACTACCACCTCTTCGCATCATGAAGACGCATACCGATTACCTCACGTTCAACACAAAGCAACGACAGGAAATCATCGACATCACGGACAAGGTAGAGGAATGTCGCTCCTCGGCCGACATTGACGATGGCATGGTTCTCGTGTCGGCGATGCACATTTCTGCGTCAGTTTTTGTAAACGATCACGAGCCGAATCTCTGGCAAGACATTCTGCAGTGGCTCGAGGAAGACATCGCACCTTGGGATCCGGCGCGATATCGCCACAATAGCGGAACCGGCGAGGACAACGCTGCTGCCCATCTACGATCGCTTACGATCGGGCACGAGGTGATTGTTCCGGTCACCAAGGGTCGCCTGGACCTCGGTCCATGGCAGCGCATTTTCTATGGCGAATGGGATGGTCAGAGGCCCAAACGAGTCATCCTGAAGGCCATCGGAATGTGACGGGCGAGCAAAACTGCTAGCTCGAAATGAGTTACGGTCTTTCACGGGACGCCGTCCACATTTAGATTACGCCCCGACTCTCGGTCCGCCCGCAACTGGTCGGCCGGCAGTCTTGAAATCGCTCAGCGCGAGTGAAGTGTGACGCGGCACCGGCGAGACGTGCGCGGAGACGTCGCAGTACGCCTCCACGACCCGTCGGGTCGCCTCGGCTCACGCCACTCGGCTGTAGATGCGCGAGCGGCTGACTCGTCTCGCATTTCGTGCGAGAGAGCCGGTCGCGGGACGCGCACAAAGCACAACCCGTAGAGAAGTTCATGAACGGACGCCATCCGCGCACTCCCGCTTCGAGCCCCGCGTCGCGTACGCAGGGCGCCCTCATTCACCGTGGTCCCGGCGCAATCGCCGCAAGCCACTCCCTCGCAGCCCCGTTTGTCCACGCGCCGAACGCCGCGCTGCTCATCGATTTTGACAATGTCACGATGGGCATTCGCTCCGATCTCGGAAAGGAGCTGCGCACGCTCCTCTCGTCGGACATCATCAAGGGCAAGGTCGCCGTTCAACGCGCCTACGCCGACTGGCGACGATATCCGCAATACATCGTCCCGCTCTCCGAAGCGTCGATCGATCTGATCTTCGCTCCGGCGTACGGATCATCGAAGAAGAACGCAACCGATATTCGACTTGCCATCGACGCCCTCGAGCTCGTCTTTACTCGACCCGAAATCGGCACCTTTATTCTGCTGTCCGGTGATTCTGATTTTTCGAGTCTCGTTATCAAGCTGAAGGAGTACGGCAAGTACGTTATCGGCGTCGGCATTCGCGAATCGTCGAGCGATCTGCTCGTTCAGAATTGTGACGAGTACTACAGCTACAACGCACTCGCTGGCCTGATGAAAGCCAGCGACGACGAGCCAGCACGCAAGTTCGATCCGTGGGAGCTCGTTAGTGAAGCCGTAACTCGCATGAAGCGAAACGGCGACGTCATGCGATCGGATCGGCTGAAGCAGGTGATGCAGGACATCGATCCCACGTTCGACGAGAAGAACCTCGGCATGTCCAAGTTCTCGCGCTTCGTGCAGCAGGCGCATGAGCGTGGCCTTCTGTCAGTAACGAAGCTCGAGAACGGCCAGCTCGAGGTTGGACCGCCGCAGACGACAGCGGCGCCTGAGGTTCGTACTGCGGTTCCCGCGCTCGAAGCGGTCGAAGTCGAGCGTCCGAGCGCTCCTGCCGACGGCGTTGTGCAGCGGGAGGCTGCCGAGCCTACGGAAGAGCGAGAAGAGCGCGCCCGACGTGGTCGACGCGGCCGTGGTCGCGGCCGCGGGCGAGAGCGTGAGGATCGCGGTCGCGTGGCTGCGACTACGCCTGCGGCGGGCGCCGATTTGCCGGCGCCGCTCCGTCTCGCCGAGGAGCCGGTAGCTCCGGCCGGCGATGTCATCGGCGCGGCCGGCGAGCGCCTGACGCGCAACGAGGCGTTCGACCTCGTCCGACGCGCCGTCGAGACCCTCACGACGGACGACGACGACACGACTCGGGCGAGTGCCGTTAGGCATCGTGCTCGCGAGATTCTCGGCCGAGACAGCGAGAGTCTCCATGAGCGGATGTTCATCCGAATTCTCAAGGATGCGCACGACTCCGGCGTGGTCGATCTCCGACGGCGCGGTGACGATTTCGAAGTCGCTCGCGCCGCCGAAGCGCTCCCGGTTACCGATCAGGTTGCGCGAGCGGATACTGCGGCGTCGCCGCCGCGTCCCGCGTTAGGTGCGCCGGCACCGCGGCTCGGCATGGGACCGCGCGGGGGGGGTGGTCGCGGCCGGGGCCGTCTCGAGGGTCCGCCGCCCGAGCTTCTTGCCGTTGGAGTAGTCGACGAGCCCGCGCTTCCGCGCGAGACGGCAACGCCGTCCGCGCCGGTGGTCGAGCACGTGCCGGCTGTTACGGCGCCGGAGATCCGCGTGCTCGAGGTTTCAACTCCGAGCGTCAGCGACGAGGGGCCACAGCGCGGTGGTCGGAAGCGTGGTGGACGTCGCACACCCGCCGCCCCGATGGAGACGGTCGCCGCCGCTCCCGCGGAAGCGTCGACGCCTGCCTCAACGGCATCCACACCACGAAAGTCGCGTGCTCGCACTGCTGCCAAGACCGCGCATCGCCGTGCGCGGACCAAAAAAGCCCCGAAGTCCGAGAATTGAGTAGCATCGCGGCAAGCGCACCGCGGGTCTCCAAGCGCCCCGCGGTGCTTCCTCCCGAATTCTATGCTCGTCCGACGGAGCTTGTGGCGCGCGATCTCCTCGGTGCCGTTCTGGAATGCCGAACACGCGAAGGCATAGCGAGTGGACGCATTGTCGAGACGGAGGCGTACCTCGGCGAGCATGATCTCGCCTGTCACGCCGCGGCAGGACGCACGGCGCGAACCGCGCCCCTGTATGGTCCACCAGGCATTGCGTACGTCTATTTCATTTACGGCATGTACTGGTGCTTCAACGCCGTCACGCGCGCGGAAGGGGAGCCGAGCGCAGTTCTCGTCCGTGCGCTCGAGCCGATCGGCGGCATCGATCTCATGCGGGCCCGCCGCGGTCTTCGTACGCGTCGCGACAACGATCTCACCAATGGACCGGGGAAACTCTGCCAGGCGTTAGGCATCGATTCACGCCATAATCGCACGCCGCTGCAATCGCCACCCGTCGTTATCCGCCGCGGCGTCGATGTCTCTCGTGAGGCGGTGACCATAACGCCGCGCGTCGGTATCTCTCGCTCCGCCGATTGGCCGCTGCGTTGGTTCGTCTCGGATAATCCGTTCGTCTCCAAGACGCCGCCGGGATTCCCGCGTCTGGCGGCCGACCGCTGACACGCGTCAAAAGAAAGAGCCCGCGTCGGTCTGACGCGGGCTCTTCGTCGTTCGGTATTCGATTCGGTCAGTCTTTGCTGATCGAGCTGCCGACATTGTATCTGAGGCCAGCCTCGTATGTGAGGTGGAACGCTTTGCCGTTGTAGAGAAACATGTTCTTTTGCGCGGGGCTTGCCGTGCCCTGGAAGAACACCGAGAACCCGATCAAGCGAAGCTGACTGCCGGCGACGAAGTACGGTGACGCACCCGTCCTCAGCTGCGAGATGTACGCTTGGGTGGCATTGTACTCGTCCACCGTCGCGAAATTATTGTCCGCGGGCGCCGCGCTGCTGACTTGCTTGACCGAAAAGCCGATCCCGGCGTACGGATGCACGTACAGATTGCTGCCGGGGAAGACCATTGCCGCGACATCCAGCCGGCGCATGTTCTTCAGGTTTATGATGCGCGGAACCGTGTCCGATGGACTGCTGTTCGTTAGGATCGCCGCTTGATCGGTGAAGAACGCCTCGGAGTAGGAGACGTAAAGACCACCGTGACTGCGGGTGATGAGCCATTCAATCCCGGCAAGTGGTGCTTGGCGGTGCGTCGTCGTTCCGGAGTTGAAGTCCATACCGCCGGCCTTCACGCCCCAGAACCACGCGTCCTTGAATGAGCTTCCTAACTGTGCCGTCCCAACGCGCGGCATCGCGGCGACTATCGCCACTGCGGCGGCTAGGGCACGGGTGACTCGCATACGAATCCTCGAAGCTGAGGTTCTGTTTAGTGAAGGGTTTCCCCTGCTGTTCGGACGCGTAAAAGAGCCAGGGCGTCACGGTTTGCCGTTTCGCGCGCCCGTGGCATACTATGAGAAGGAGAAGCAGGCCCGCGGCCCGAACCGGGGGTGGGCAGGTCCATCAAGCCATTCCGATTTGCTGCGTACGGAGGCCCTATGTCGTCGATTCTCCCGGGAGCGCGGGAGTTCCTCACTCCGGTCTACGGCACCGTTTTTGGGCAGCGCACGTCTGTTGTCCACCGTCTCAAAGAGGGCGACAAGCTCATTCTCGTCCCCGACCCGCCCGGCATCGATGAGCCAAATGTGTGGGTCCACGCACGCGGCGGAGATGTCGTTGGACATCTCTCGCCCGACGTGAATGCCTGGCTCGCTCCAACGATGTTCGACGGCGAACGTTACACGGCTGAAGTGAGTCGTGTCGCCGGCGATGACGTCGCCAGTTGGAAGCGCCTCGTGATTACCGTTCGTTGTGCGCGCTGACTTACGTTGGCGTTAAATGATGTTCAGCCGACGACCAACCTTCTTGAAGGCCTGAATCGCAGTATCAAGATCGTCGCGCGAGTGCGCCGCCGAAATTTGACAACGAACGCGCGCCTGCCCCTGCGGCACGACCGGGTAACCAAATCCAGTTACGAATACGCCTTCGTCGAGCAGCATGTCGCTCATTTGGATCGCGGAGGCCGTTTCGCCGACAATGATCGGAATGATAGGCGTTTCGCCAGGTAATGGTTTGAAGCCCGCCTCGATAATCTGCTCGCGGAAGTAGCGCGAGTTTTCGCGGAGCGTCTCAACGCGCTCCGGATGTTGCTCGATCAATCGGACCGCGGCCAGCGCGCTCGCGGCAACAGTCGGCGGAAGCGCATTCGAGAAAAGTTGTGGACGTGATCGTTGCGTCAAATAATCCGTGAGCGCCGCAGATCCCGCGACGAAGCCGCCCGCGGCACCGCCTAGGGCTTTACCGAGCGTCGAAGTAATGACGTCGACCTCGCCAACCAATCCATAATGCTCCGCCGTTCCTCGCCCATTTTTCCCGAGCACACCGGTCGCGTGCGAGTCGTCAACGAGCACTATCGCATCGTGTGATCGTGCGATCTCGAGAATCTCGGGAAGCTTGGCAATCGCACCCTCCATCGAGAATATGCCATCTGTCCAGATCAATCGACGACGCGCGCTCGATGCCGCGCGGAGTTTGTCGCGCAGGTCGTCCATGTCACCGTGCTTGTAAACCGCCGTCGTGCATTTGGAGATTGCCTTCGCCAACCGCATCGAGTCGATGATCGAAGCGTGATTGAGCGCATCTGATAAGACGAAATCCCCCTCCTGAACGATCGTGCTGGTCAATCCCTCGTTGGCATTCCACGCGGATACGAAACTCATCGACGAATCCGTTCCGACGAAACGCGCGAGTGCCTCTTCCAGTTCACGATGAATTGTGAAGGTGCCGCAGATGAAGCGCACACTCGCTGTGCCGGCACCGTAGCGTCGAAGCCCGTCGATGCCCGCTTCGATCACCGACGGCTCGTCACACAGTCCGAGATAGTTGTTCGACGAAAGAATCAGTATCTCGCCGCGTCCCTCCATCCGCACCCACGCCGACTGCGGTGAATCGAGATAGTTCAATCGCTTGTACACACGATCGCGCTTGAACTGCTCGAGCTGTTGTTCGAGTGTGCCATCGAACGTTGTCTTGGTTGCCGTCACGTTCCCCTCGCCTGTACGTGAGTCTCGTCAGGAGTCGAGCGGGCGCATAACGCTGAGCGTTGATGCTCGCTCGTCACTCGCAACTTCGTCACTTCCTACGCGATCTCGAAAATGACCTTGCCCGCCTCGCCGCTCTTGATTGCGTGAATTGCATCGTCCGCGGCATCCAACGGAAAGCGATGAGTGATTACGGGCGACGGATCAAAATTGCACGAGCGGAGAAATCGCGTCATTTGATGCCACGTCTCGTACATTCTGCGTCCGACCACGCCGTACACAGTGATCCCTTTGAAGATCACCTCCGTCGCGAAGTCCACCTCCATCGGCTTCGCTGGAATGCCGAGCATCTGCACATGGCCGCCAACGCGCACAAGCGCGAAGGCTTGATGAATCGCCGACGGTACGCCGGACATCTCGAGTACCACGTCGACGCCGAGCCCGTCGGTGTGTCGCTTCACGACCTTCGCCGCTTCGTTCGGATGCACGACGTCGTGCGCGCCCATTCGTGAGGCAAGCGCAAGCCTCGTCTCATTGATGTCCGATGCGATGATGCGTGACGCGCCAGCCGCCTTACAAATGCCGATCGCGAACAATCCGATCGGTCCGCATCCGGTCACCAACACCGTCGCGCCAGGAATATCGGCGCTCAGCGCCGTATGGAATGCATTGCCCATCGGATCGTGAATACCACCAATGTCGAACGAGATGTTGTCGTCCAAGTGCCAGACATTGGTCGCTGGCATGGCGATGTACTCGGCAAAACAGCCATCACGGTCGACGCCGATGATCTTTGTGTACGGACACACATGTGCGTTGCCCGTGCGACAAAGCAGACAGCGGCCATCGACGATGTGACCTTCCGCTGTCACGCGGTCGCCTTCGCGCACATCGGTGACGAGCTCACCAACTTGCACGACTTCACCGGCGAACTCGTGTCCAACGATGAATGGCGGCACGCACCGGCCGCGCGCCCACGCATCCCATTCGTAGATGTGCACGTCAGTACCGCACACTCCGGCGCGGCGCACGCGAATCAATACTTCATTGTCCCGAATTGTTGGCTCGGCGACATCTTTCAAAACGAATCCAGCTTCCGCGGACTCTTTTACGAGCGCTTTCACGCCAGTCAGCTCCTTTCAATGTCATGCGCTTTGCAACGCGGCGACGGCAATTTCACACGTCGAGTGCGAATCGAAACCTCGCATTTCATGTTCTGCGACGGAAGTGCAACGCGCGCACACCTATTGCGTGTGATATGTGTGCTTCCTATATTCGCGTTGAGCGACTGTTCTCACTGAACGAGGGTACTGCGTGGATTTACCGCAACGAAGGTGCTCGTTCTCGACGTCGAACTCTGCGGCGAATGCGTTGACCGTCGCCGGCCGCTCTGCCCCCCTGCAACAACAAATCTCCGTTTCGTCTTCAGCGCGCCGCATCAACGGCGCGCGTGTCGTTTCTAGCGTGACCATCGACTGTCACAATCGTTATTCCGCGCAGATGACGCTGTCGTCTGCAAGGCGTGCGTCGAATGTCGCGAGCATGGCAAGCACGAACGCTCTGATGTAGCTGTCTCCAGGCTTCACGCATCTCCGCGGAGATGCGCGTTGCGGCGATCGAAACGCTTCGGCGTTGCGTCGCCGTCTCGCCGGTCCACCGGGGGATCGGTCGAGAGCAATACACTCCATTATGGAGAGGTTACCATGGCTGCAAAGAAGCGCGGTGGTCGGAAAGGCGCCAAGAAACGTGGTGGTGCCAAAAAGCGTGGTGGCGCGAAGAAGCGTGGTGCAAGAAAGCGCCGCTAGGCAACGCGCTCGTACGCAAGAAGCCGGCGATTCTCGCCGGCTTCTTTTTTTTCCAGCATTGCGTCAGCGTGAGTAACGTCCGAGTGCCAGCTCCAGAATGCGCGCGACGAGAGCGTCGTACGACATGCCTCCTTCCGCTGCCGCGCGCGCGAACTCGCTGTCGCGTTCCAGATAGCAGTTCGGATTGACTTCGATGACAAAAATCTGCTCGTCGTCCGTTACGCGCAGATCGATGCGCGCGTAATCGCGAAGACGAAGCGCATTGAACGCCTCGACCGCGACTTGTTGCATGCGCTCGATGAGCTCCGGCTTCACATCGACGGGAAAGACCGAGCGTGTTCCCGCAAACTGCTCTCCGCTCCCCGCCCCATCGTCTCCCCATTTTGCTTCCCAGCTCGCGATCCGTGGAACGCCAGCGGGAAACATCGAAAAATCGAGCTCCATCACTGGAAGCGCTCGCACATTCGCGTTGCCGAGGACGCCAACGTAAAATTCGCGCCCCTCCACGAATTGTTCGACGAGCACCGGTTGCTGAAACGCTGTTTGTAGCGCGTCGATTCGAGTAAAGAGCTCACGCAGATCGTTCACGACCGAATTGCTGCTGATCCCGAGCGATGCATCCTCCTGTGGCGGCTTCACGATCAGCGGAAACGCGATGTCGCCCGCCCAGTCCAATGCGCCGCGAAACACGGTCGCGAATTCCGGCGTGCGAATGCTGTGGAAGCTCAGCACTTTTTTCGTAAGCGACTTGTCGCCCGCCAGCAGCAAGCCAGCCGGGCTCGAGCCCGTGTAGCGCAGTCCGAGCAGATTCAGAAGCGCTGCAACATTCGATTCGAGTGCGCTCTTCCCGCCGAATGATTCGGCGAGATTGAAAACGAGATCGGGCGCCGCTGCTTTCAACGTGTCAACCAGCGGCTCCACTTTGTCGTCGACCGGTACCAGCTGTACGGTGTGGTCACACACTTCGATCGCGCCGCGCAATTGCTCGAGCACCGGATCAACTGGCGGCTCCAATGCGTCCGCCGAGTGCATCACGACGATCTTCACGCTTCGACCTCGTCGTGATTGACGTTCTTTGCGCGCGCGGTTCGTCGTAGCGATTGCGTGTGGCGATAATTCATCACGACAGCGGTGCCGAACGCCGTGAGCTCGATCAGTGTGGCCGCCTCCAGCCCGCTGACGTGAAGACCGAGCATACGCGCACGCGTGATCAAGTGATCGAGCAGCGACCGCACGACAGTCGGCGCTTCACCTGTCCAGTACGAAAGCCGGACCAATATTTCGCGATAGTGGCACGTGATGAATTCTTCCGCCGCCATTCCGCTCGGGGCGTCCGCTCGTGCCGCGAAGATGCGTCGCAAATCAGCGTCGAATTGCCGTGCATCGCCGATCGGAATGTCTTCCAGCTCGCTGTCGTAGTGTTCGGCGATCGTGTAATGCATGGACTCCACCGGCAAATCCTCTGCAGTCGGTGCGACAGCCTCGGGCTTCAACTCGCGGATCTCAGCCATCACCCGATCGACGTACTCGAGCTTCGCGAGCGCGGGCCAACCAGCGTACTCCTTCCGCCAATCGATGTCAGGCGTCAGCCACACCGCGAATGTCTCGGCGAAATCCTCGTCGGGGTGCTTCTGCGCATACCACCCAAGAATGTGGCGAACGTGTTCACGCGAGAATGGATCGGTGCGATATCGCTCTCGATACGGCCGCGAGAACGAGCCGAAGATCTCCTGCCACTCGTCACGTTCATAGAGTTTGAACGCGTAATTGATCGTGTGGCCTGCTTCGTGTCGTAGATAGCGCATCGCTTCGACATCATCTTCAACGGCGCCCGACATTTCTTCCTCGAGGCGCTCTAGACGCTGATCGACCAAGTAGAACGGCACGCCGATAATTGGCGTGCCGTCGGGGCAGCCCCATTGATCGCTCAGGTAAACCGGCGGTCGGAAGGAGATCGAACGCGCCGCGAGCTCCCGGTACAGCTCGTCGATCAAACGCTCAACCCGAGAGCCGCGAATCTGAAGTCCCAGCTCCGAGATTCGCCTCCCCAGCAACGCGTTGCGCTCCTCACCCCACTCCGTTGAGCGGTCCACACGATCGAACGGGGCAATCCCTGTACCGAACCCGACGCAACAAAAACGGGCGCCACGTTTGTGGCGCCCGTTTAGAACGTCCGGCTCGTGTGCTACGCGGCTTTCGTATCGCGAGGAAGTGGTGTCAGCTCCGGCGCGGCGCCCCACACGAAGGCATGAAAGATCGGCGCTGGCTCGGACTGCGAGCCGCGGGAGATTACGATTCCGACTGGTTCGGTAGCGCGAGGGTCTTCTGTAATCGCCTTCATATATAGTACTGGGGCTTGGTCTCTTGCCGGGACATCAGGTAGGAACGAGTCGAACCGGGGCACGCGGCGAGAACGGTTCGCCGCTATGCGCCCGGCCGCTCAGTCATGGCTTCGCGCTCTGCTGAAGCAGTCTCGGTGCCATAACCAACTGATTTCTCAACCGTTGATAATTCAACGAGATAGAGAAGAGTAAGCCACGTTTAAGGGCAGCAGTGTATTGCTTCGACACGATCGCTTGGAGATCACCTGTGTCAATCCGAATGGGTCCCGATCAGGTTATCTCTTTCCGAGCGAGGAACATCTCGCTACTACCGTCGCGTTCCAGGGAGACAGCCCACCCTCTGTAGCGACTCTCCAGTTCCTGAAGGCTCGGTGCGGTCCGTTGAGTACCCGCTGCCTCGACCAGATGAATCCCACCGTCCGCGGTCGCGCTCTGAAGGAGGTGGATCACGCGCGCTCGTTGGGCGGCGGTCAAGCCACGGAGCGCGTTCGATGTGACGATCACCGCGTCGAGCTCGGCGTCGGGTGCCCACGCCGACCAGTCTGCTCGCAATGCGTGGACGCGCTCACCGAGCCCCGCTTCGGCTGCGGCGTTCAGGACCCGCTCGATCACGTCATCTTCGGATGCAACCGCAGTCACCTCGCATCCGTTCGCCGCGAAATAGAGCGCAGGCCCCGCCGCCGAGCCCGCGACAAGTACGCGGGCCTCTCCGGTTGGTCGCACCGACCGAACAACCACGTCGTCTGCTTGGAGTCCCCAATGTTCCGGACGACGCAACTCGCGCAGCAGCTTGAGTCGTCGACGTCGCCAGGTTTGGTAGCTGGGAAGACGCAACCGCCGGAAGATCAGGCGATCGACTTCCTCTGCCAACAGCAGCTCCGTCAACGCGAGCTGCGGCTGCTCGCTGAGCACCGCCACGGCTTCATCGCCGATGCTCAGCAGCGCGCTTCGAGGAATCGATTCCTTGTAATTCTCGATCTCCTCTTCGACGAACAGTTCGTACTCGTGCTTGAGAGAACGTGCTGGTCGATTGGCCATGCGCTCGGGGTGGCTGCTCGTGAGCAGAACCTAGGCTGGCTGGAGAGTTACGCAAGTGCGAAACGCATTCTCGCTCATGCTGGCTCAACGTGGACCGTTATGTCTGCCGGCCCGTATGTAGACGCTACCGCATCCTCGACTCGATCGGCGAGCGCGTGTGCGACATCGACCGGCGTTGTCCCCGGAACTGCAATTGTCAGCTCGGCGAAGAGGACTCCAGAGGCCGTATAGCGCGACCGGATGCCGCGCACCTCGACGATACCGGGAATGTCCGCGATGATCCGTCGTAGATCGCCCGCCTGCACGGCACGTTGATCGACGAGAATCGGAATCGATCGCCGCAGAATGCGCCAGCCGCTGAATGCGAGGATCAAAGCGACGGCGATCGCGAGCACGGCATCGACGTGCCGACCTCCATGTCGGCCGAGCACGAGGGAGATGACGGCAAGCAGCGTGACGAGGATATCGCCCCGCGTGTGCTCCGCATCGGCGAGCAAGAACGCGCTCCCGATCCGCTCGCCGCGACGTCGCTCGTACCAGACAACGAATGCATTCACAAACAACGTTGCGATGACAATACCGAGATCAGCCGGCGCGGTATGCGTTACCGATCCGCTGCCGATCAACGCAGTCACGCCCTCCCGCATCAACTCGAAACAGGAGATCGAAAGGAATCCGACGATGCCGAGCGCGCCGAGTGTCTCGAACTTATCGTGACCGTATGGATGATCCTCGTCAGGCGCTCGCGCAGCAATGCTGACGAGAGACATCCCGATCGCATTATTCAGCGTGTCGAGACCAGATTCGAGTGCCGCGCCGAGAACGGTGAGCGATCCAGTGCGCATGCCGACGACGAGCTTGACGAGCACCACGAACGCGTTGAGCGCGAGCACTTGCGCCAGCACGCGACGCACTGCCGGGGAGCGCCCGTCGAGTCGTGCGCGAGGAGGCGTGCGTTGTTGAGGTCTTGCCGTCATCGTGTCAACTTCACCTCATCGATCGACCAGAGTCAACAACACCCGACACTGACGCGAGTTAACACGTGCCTGAGCTTCCGGAGGTCGAGCGAGCCGTTCGTGATCTTCGCGATGCGATTCAAGACGCAATCATCGAGCGCGTGGAGATTCTGCATCCATCGCTGCAGCGTCGGGTATCGCGCGGGGCGCTGCGCGCGTTGCATGGCGCTCGCGTCGCCAGTGTGGAACGACGCGGCAAGCACCAATTGATTCATCTCGAAGACGGCCGCGTCATCCATGCACACTTTAGGCTGAACGGCGACTGGGTCATTGGCTCGAGCGCCGATGTGCTTCCGCGCTTCGCTCGTGCCGTGTTCCAGTTCAGAAACGGAACGCGCGTTGTCCTGGAGGACTCGCGTGCGCTCTCAACGCTCGACGTTCATGCGTCTGGCGCCTCGCTCCCGCTCGACCTGGGGCCGGAGCCCCAGGATCCCGCGCTCACCCCAGCGCGTCTTCGCGCGTCGCTCGAGCGCCGCCGCATTCCCATCAAGGTCGCTTTGCTCGATCAAAGGATCATCGCCGGCCTGGGAAACATCTACGTGTCAGAAGCGCTGTGGCGCGCGAAGATCGATCCGCGAGCCAGTGCCAACTCCCTCGATGAATCACAAGGCCGGCGACTGCTCGCCGCGATTCGCACGGTGATCGAGCGAGCGACGGGTGCTCGATACACGAGCACGGAGGGCGCGAGGCTCGACGTCTATGATCGCGAGGATCGGCCATGCCGTCGTTGTCGGACGAAGGTCGCACGGATCAGTCAGTCTGGACGGTCTACCTATTTCTGTCCCCACTGTCAGCGTGGCGCCCGGGTCAGTCGAACGCCTCGATCAGCGCGCTCTTGAGATATCCTGTCTCGGGAATTCCGAGAATCTCGGGGTGATCAATGGGCTGGCCGCGGATCTCGCGAATCGCGAGCCGGCGGCCCGAGTCCGCTGCCGCGGCTCGAAGCATATCGAGGAAAAGCGGAATCGTTAGGTGAAAACTGCAACTCGCCGTCAGTAGCGTTCCGCCCGGGCGAAGCAGATGCATCGCGCGCAGGTTGATCTCTTTGTACCCGCGAATGGCGGATGGAACCGACGCCCGTGTCTTGCCGAATGCCGGCGGATCGAGGACGATCGTGTCGTAACGCTCGCGCGCGCGTTGCCGGGCCTTCAGGAATTCGAAGGCGTTTGCCTCGATGAACTCGACGTTCGAGAATCCGTTGAGCGCCGCGTTGGTCGCACCGCGCCGCAGTGCTTCCGCCGACGCGTCGAGCGCCGTCACGTGCTCGGCGTGAGCAGCGAGGTGCAGGGCGAATGACCCATGGTAGCTGAAACAATCGAGCGCGCGGCCGCGCGCTCGCATTCCCGTGGCAACGCGGTTTTCGCGCTGGTCGAGGAACGCGCCCGTCTTCTGGCCATCCCAAGGCGCCGCGAGGTAGCGAATGCCATGCTCGGTGATTTCGATCTCGCGGGGCACGTTGCCGGCGAGCAGCTCGACGGCTATCGAGAGGTTCTCCTTGGCGCGAAGAGGCACGTCATTTCGAGCGAGGATGCCTAACGGCTTGAGCAGCGACGTGAGCGCGGCGACGATAGGATTACGAAAGCGCTCGAGTCCGGCGCTCATCAGCTGCACAACGAGCCATCGATCGTAGCGATCGCAGATCAAGGAAGGACAGGCGTCGCCTTCGCCATGCACGAGTCGATACGCGTTGGTGGTGGTCGCGAGCGATGCACGTCGGGCGACAGCAGCGCCAATTCGCTCGCGCCACCAGCCTTCGTCGAGCGATGCGTGCGCGTTGCGATCGAGAAGCCGGAGCGCGATTTCCGACGTCGGACTCCACAGCGCGCAGCCGAGCTCGCGTCCACGCTGATCGCGGACGACGACGTCGCCCGCTGACGTGTCGGGACTCGAGAGCACGTCGCTCCGATAGATCCACGGATGTCCCTGCGCCCACCGATGTGCTCCTTTCGACGAAACAATCGCAGTGTCGAGTGCTTCGCCTTGTCGCGCAACTGCGAGTTGCTTCATCGCGTCGGCCTCGGCGGCAGCGTGGGGTTGAATTGCGATTTCAGAGCGGGTACTATTCGGACCCTTTCGCTTTCTCCGGCACCGATTGTAGTGCGCATGTCGGGCTTGAGAGAGACGAGA
>JANWKK010000281.1 GCA_025451425.1 Gemmatimonadaceae bacterium | reverse complement strand
CCCGGCAATTAGGTAGGAGCGCGCGCAAGTCGCAGGCAGCAACCGCGCTGTCAGGGCCCACGTCGTCTCACGCGCAAGACTATTCGCGCTATCTGCAGTTGGCGCGGTCGATCAGTCGCGCAGTCGGCGGCTGTGAGTTCGCCGTTGTCAGTCAGCCGTGACTTGGGACCGGAGCTTCGCGAGTCCCTCTCCGCGAATCTGCGAAATTCGCGATGCAGAGAGTCCGAGCACTCGAGCGATCTCTTGGAGCGTGAGCTCTTCGTAGAAGTACAACGCGAGCACAGTTCGTTCTTGGGCTCTCAAGCCTCGAATCGCGAGGCCGAGCCGCGCGATCAGCTCCTCGTGTCCGATGCGTTCCTCCACGCTCGGCATGCTCTCGTCGGCGATGGCGCCTGCCGCGGTTACTCGTCCCTCGTCGCGCAACGCGCGCGGCGCCACGTCGAGGGATACTCCGATCGCGCCATCGACGTCGAGCTCCCATTGATGCAGCGTCTCGACGCTGACATTCAGCTCGACCGCAACCTCGGCGCTCTTCGGTTCGCGTCCGAGTCGATGGACCAGACAATCTCGCGCCGCAGTAATCGATCGAGCCTTCCGACGTGCGCCGCGTGACATGTGGTCGTGCCGCCGAAGCTCGTCAAGCATGGAGCCCCGAATCCGCGGCACGGCATAAGTGCTGAACGTGAGTCCGCGCGCCGGTTCATAGCTCGCCGCTGCCTGCATCAGCCCAACCGCGCCTGCGCTCACGAGCTCGTCGAGGTCTACCTTGTCGTGAAGCCGTCGAGCCAGCTGCCGCGCGACGTGGTGCACCAGGCCGACGTGTTGCTGCGTCAGCACGGTGAGATTTTCGTCGCGACCGGGGCTCGAGGTCTGGATAGAGGGAAACATCGCGGAGATCCTCGTGAACGGAGGGAAGGGCCCGTCTCGAATCATCCGCGTCCATAAAGGCAAACCGTGCTCCACTGTGAGACCGGCGATTTCTGCCGGCAGTTGCCGCCCTGATACCTAACGCTACTTACGCATAACCGCTTGACAATCAGCGTGTTGAGATGAGCGAGATCGCTGGACCATCCGTCCAGCCGCGGAGTGACTGAACACGCGAGGAGCTAGGAAGAACTTTCCATGCGGCAGAAATTGCCGGGTAATAAGTGCAAGCGACTGCGAGAGACGGCTCTAGAAGGACGGATCTAAGACAGCGGATCTAGAACGACGGGTCTAGAAGGACATCACTGAACGACGGTCGTAGAACAACGGAGTTAGGTGGGCGGGGCCAAGAAGGAAATCGGGCGCGCCGGCGGCGCGCCCGATACAGTTTTCGTCCGTTGTTTTAGATCCGCCCTCCTAGATCCGCCTTTTTAGATCCGCGGTTTTCGATTCGCTCTCTTAAAGCTGTCCTCGTAGATCCGCCCCCCTTGCTTCTCCCGCTTTCCCGCTTTCCGCCGCGTTGAGCCTGTTCCTGAGCGTCCTCACGCTCAGTCCCAAGAGCTCTGCGGCCCGTGTGCGATTCCCCGCCGTCACTTCGAGGGCACGCGCGATCAGTTGCGTCTCCGCCTCGCCGAGATCGAAGGAATTCAGCACCACTCGCTCGAATTCGGTCGAACCATTGCCATTCGACTGCAGCGTCGGCCGAAGCCCTGTCTCACGAGATGGACTCACGAGGCCGAATCGCTGACCCTCGAAGTGCACAGGAACCAGCATGGGTCCATTCGCCAGAATGACGGCTCGCTCGATGGCGTGCTGCAACTCGCGCACATTTCCCGGCCACTCGTAGCGCTGAAGGAGAGCGAGAGCCTCGGGCGAGATCCCTGCGAGTTCCTTCTTCGTTTCGTTCGCGGAATGCGCGGCAAAGCGGAAGGCCAGAAGTGGTATGTCGTCGCCGCGCTCGCGCAGTGGCGGTATCTCGATCGGAATGACGCTGAGTCGGAAGAACAGGTCGCGGCGAAAGCGACCAGCCTCCGCTTCGGCGGCGAGATCGCGATTCGTCGTCGCAATGATTCGGACGTCGACTTTGATCGGAGTCGTTCCGCCGACTCGCTCGAACTCCTGCTCCTGAAGAACACGGAGCAACTTCGCCTGAAGATCGAGTCTCATCTCGGAGATCTCGTCCAGCAGAAGCGTTCCTCCGTGCGCACGTTCGAATGCGCCCGCCACTCGCTTGATCGCGCCCGTGAACGCACCCCGCTCGTGACCGAAGAGGGCGCTTTCGACGAGCCCTTCCGGAAGGGCAGCGCAATTCAGTTTGATGAAGGGACCATCGCTGCGCTCGCTCTGGTCGTGAATTGCGCGCGCCACGAGCTCTTTCCCGGTTCCGGATTCCCCCTGCAGCAGCACCGTTGCTCGTGTCGGCGCTGCGGTCGCGACCGTCTGCAGCAGCCTGCGCATGATGGCGCTCTCGCCAATGATCTGGCGCTCGTTCCGAAGCGCCATTACTTCGTGGCGGAGGACGTTGTTCTCCTTCCGCAGCCGAGCAACCTGCAGCGCCTTCGCCACGGCGTGCTCGAGCTGCTCCGGCCGTACCGGCTTTGTTATATAGTCCGCTGCGCCCGCCTTTATGGCTTGCACGGCATGCTCGATCGACGCGTATCCGGTCACCATGATGAGAGGGATGTCGTAGCCCTCGTCGCGCAGGTGAGCGAGGAGCTCGAGCCCCGTCATGCCCGGCATCTTGAAATCCGAGATGATCAGTTCGAACTCGCCGTGCGAGAGCGCTTGGAGCGCCTGCGGGACGCTCCGCGCACCAACCGCTCTGTGCCCAGCCCGAAGCAGCGTGTCTTCGAGGAGTAGACCGATAGTTGGGTCGTCATCGACGTACAGGATCGTCGCCATCGTCCGTCCTCGGGCTACTGTCTTGGCACTAGCGCGGGATCAGTCCCGGCCGATACTCGGATACCTGATGCAACTCGTCGCTGTTCACCTACGCTGAGGTGAAAGGACCGTGCGGCCGAGAGCGTCTCTAACGATTCTACGACCGCTCCCGATACTGTAGCTATGAGGTTGCAATGACGATAGCCTTTTCGCCCTTTCTCACGGCGGACGTGGACGAGACCTTCAGCCGCGGGGCGCAATGGACGCCGGCGATCAGCGGGGAACGAAACGACGCGCTCTCGATCCGGTTGGAGCTGATCAGTCGTCGGGTAGTTGCCGGATATTACGCGTCGCCTGAAATGGCAACCGAGCTCGCCCGCCGTCTCGTGGAGCGCGACGCGTTATCGGAGTATTGACCAAGGGAAGCGGCGTTTGGCGGCACTAGCTTAGTGTGCTATGACGCAGCCCCAGAGTCGTCAGCCCGATCAGCCTAATCGTCGCATCGCCATCAGCGGCGCGTCTGGATTTCTCGGCAAAGCGCTCGCGACGCGCCTGCAGCGCGAAAGCGTCGCGATTCAACGACTCCGTCGCGGCGAACGCGCGACTCCTCCGGATATCGCTTGGCGGCCGGCTGCGGGAAGGCTCGACGACGCGGCGCTCGACGGTGTCGACGCGCTAGTCAATCTCGCCGGCGAGCAGATCGCGCAGCGGTGGACGCCGAAGCGCAAGCAGGCAATTCGTGATAGTCGTGTAGACAGCACAACGCTGTTATCACGTTCCATCGCCCAGCTACCTCACCCGCCAAGAGTGTTCGTCAGTGGATCGGCGATTGGCATTTACGGCGACCGGGGAGACGAGGAGCTGGATGAAGAAAGCCGACTTGGAACTGATTTTCTCGCCGAAGCGGCCGAAGCGTGGGAACGAGCGACCGAACCGGCGCGCGCGGCGGGGATTCGTGTGGTGTGCATTCGCACGGGCATCGTGCTCAATCCGCACGGTGGCGCGCTCGCGAAAATGATCGTGCCCTTCAGGCTGGGTCTCGGAGGGCGGATCGGGTCAGGCGCTCAGTGGATGAGCTGGATTGCACTCGAAGACTGGCTGTCGGCGGTCGAATTCGCGCTCGCTCGAGACGTCTCGGGTCCGATGAATCTCGTCGCCCCGAATCCGGTGCCTAACGCGGAATTCGCGATGACCCTGGCGCGCGTGCTGGGACGCCCCGCACTCGTCCCGGTCCCCGGCCTCGCGATCGATCTGATCTTCGGCGAGATGGGGCGGGCGACTCTACTCGCGAGCCAACGCATCCATCCGCTACGTCTGACGGAGGCTGGTTTTGAGTTTGCTCACCCGACTTTGGAGCAAGCATTGCGGGCAGAGCTAGGGGCCGATTCCATAACAGCCCCCAAGCTCTAGCCCCTGGCCCCGCTATTCGATCAGCGCGCTGAGCCGATCCGAGTAGACACGGCTTGCCGTGAGGCGCGTGCCGTCGCGCATGATGACGATGTATTCACCATGGAACCACGGCTCGAGCTCCTTCACGCGATCGATATTGACGATGGCCGAGCGATGAATGCGCACAAAGGTGTTGGGGTCGAGCCGCGCCTCCATGTTCTTCATGCTCTCACGCAAGAGGTGAGACTCGCTGCGCGCATGGAGACGCACGTAGTTGCCGGCCGCCTCCACCCAATCGATTTCCTCGGTTCGCAAGAAGAACACGCGACCGCCGGACTTGACGATCAGACGATCCGAGTGTCGCTGCCCGCGCCGTTCGGTGCGTAGATCCTCGAGCAAGGCGAGGAGGCGCGCGTCGACGGTATCACGCGACTGCTTCACATGACGTCGTGCGCGCGATAGGGTCTTCTCGAAACGCGCCTCGTCGAATGGTTTGAGGAGGAAGTCGAGCGCGTGAATCTCAAACGCCTTGAGCGCGTGGTCGTCGTGCGCGGTGACGAACACGATCGCTGGCGCCTTTCCAGGCGTCCCCTCAGGGGCCTCCGCGTCGCCACGCTCCAAGGCTTCGACGACGTCGAAGCCATCGACCTCCGGCATCTGGACATCCAGAAAGACGAGATCGGGATTCATGTCATCGATGGCGCGCAGGGCTTCGGCGCCATCGGCGCACTCGGCGACGACCTCGATGTCGTTGTGCTCGGAGAGCAAGGTACGCATGCGCTCGCGAGCGAGCTCTTCGTCGTCGACGATCGCGACGCGGATTTTGTTAGGATCGGTAATCAATCGGCCGCCGTCCGTTCGAGTGGATGATATGGAATCGCTAGCGAGACACGAGCACCGCCGCCCGGATTCGCCATGAGCTCGAGGGAGAATCGTTCGCCGTAGAGGTGGCGAAGTCGTGCCCGCGTGTTGCTGATGCCGACGCCTTCGCGCGGACCCATTTGCGAGATTCCGCGTCCGTTGTCGACGACCTCGCAGCGCAGCATGTCGCCATCAGGAGCGACTCGTACACGTACGTGGCCGGCCCGCATGCCGTCGCCAAAACCGTGACGCAGGGAGTTTTCGACCAAGGGCTGCAGCACGAGCGTGGGCACTCGCGCATCGAGAACTTCCGCATCGATGTCCAGCGTCACCGTTAGGCGATCGCCGAAACGCAGGGTCATGATCTCGAGGTAGCGCTGCAGGAAATCGATCTCCTCGCGCAGCTCCACCTCTTGAACGCCGACGCTCCGCAGCGACATTCGGAGCAAGTCGCTCAGCGCCGCGATCATCGAGTCAGCCCGCTTTACGTCCTTGTGCATCAGGGCCGAGATCGTGTGGAGCGTGTTGAACAGAAAGTGGGGCTGCAGCTGCATTCGCAGCACTTGGAGCTGCGCCTGAGCGAGACGCGCCTCGAGTTGAGAGGCACGCAGCGCGCGGTCCTGCGAGACGCGGTAGTACACGAGCGCGTGATAGACGGCGAGCAGCGTGCAGTACACGATCGAATCGAGCGTGAACCACGACGCGAGATATCCAGTGAAAAGCCGCGAGAGTGGAATCGCCGTCGCGGCGCCTGTGAGCAGCAGCGACGCCGCCGTAAACAGCGCGACGTGCAGCATGACAAACGAGACGACGGCGACGAGCTGGAAGATCCAATTGCGAACTGTTGTGCGGCTATGGTGACCGTGGTGCGATCCCCAAACAGGGAAGCGCCGTCCCATCCACATCACAACTGGGGTCAGCAGCGCCCACAGATACGTGAAAACAAGCTCGGCGGGGACAAGCTGCCCCAACGAGACTTCCTGCCCGAGCAGTCGCCGATAGAAGTAGCGCTCGAGCGAGTAGAGAACGGCGACGATGGTCGCGATTGCGAAAATGATGAGCGCGAAGCTCGCGCGACGTTCAGGACTGACGGGTGGCTCACCAGCACGGGCGAGCCCGAAGATCGAATACTCGCCAGTCTTCGCGAGTCCATCGGCCAGTGAGGCCGGAGGCGTGCTCGGCGGCGTGAGGGACCGCACGTCGCGCCCGTTTCGAGATCGTCTGCCAGCCGCGCCAGTAAGCGACATCGAGCTCCTGCAGGTCGAGAGAATCAGCGTGGACTTGGGCGATCGATCGATCGTCAATCGATCAATACCGTGATGACGCGTCCCAGGTTTCGCACTCCCGCGGCTGAATCGTGCCGCGCTGACACCAATTTGACAGTAAAATCTCACCAAGCGTTGCAGGACTGCTGTCTGACTTTTGTAAGCAACTCGCTAACTGTCCGGAATCGAACAGCGGATTCCCAACCGTGGACACCTCGTTGTGGGAGTTTCAAGCATGCGTGACGCGGTGGCATCCGGTGTATTCGCGCCACTCATTCGTTATGCGGAGCGCGCGCTTCATCACGGCATCTTCACATTAGGCGAAGGACCCCGGACGCTTCAGATGGAAGTCCGTTGTCCCCTGAAATGCGTGAGCGACGGCGAGTATTTTCTCATCCTGATAGATCGGCCCCATGATGTAGATCGATGTTGGAAGCGGCGTTTTCGACGGCGGAGGGGTCCGCAACGCCTCGGCGCGCAGTGAGTCGTTGTGCGTGAGCGGCGGCGGTCCGCCGCGGCCGCCTGCAAAACCTCCTGACTGCGGCACCGCGAACCCCGTTGGCACCACGATCGAAGGCGTGCCGGTGATGTTCGTTACGGATGTGTTTTCTCGCGGTGTCAGAATGACGTCGTGCGTCTGGAACAGGTCCCACCACTCCTTGCAGAGTTTCGTACGCGCTCGTTGAGCGTTCACGTAATCCACCGCCGGCAGGAACTGCGCGGCCCGGAAGGTATTGGGCCAGGTACTGTACGGCTCGAGCTCGCTGATCTTGCCGCTGAGCGTGTCGCCCTCGAACGCGGCGCCGCATTCTGCATTGAGGGTGAGTTGGGCGAGGAACCCGGAGCTCGGTGTTGGCTCGTCGATCGGCGTGAGCTTCGCACCTAACGATTCGAGCACCTTGAGCACATTGAGCGCCTCCTCGCTGCGGAACGGCGTTCCGTCCTGCCTTGCACCCTCGAAGTGCGACTTGATGTAGGCAATGCGCAGTTGCGAGGGCTTCAGGTTCGCGTTCCAGTTGAACGGATAGCTCTTGACGGAATAGTCGAGACCATCCGGTCCCTGGATGGCGTCGAAGACGAGTGCGCACTCTTCGGCGCTGCGACAGATCGGGCCCAGCGTGTCGATCGGCCAGGAGAGCGCCGTGGCGCCGGGACGCGGCACTCGGCCAAACGTCGGACGGAATCCGCTCAGACCGCAGGTTCTCGATGGCGACGTGATCGAGCCATTCGTCTCGGATCCAATCGAGAATCCCACCAATCCTGCCGCCGTTGCGGATGCCGGGCCGGCGGAAGAGCCGCTGGATCCCGTCGCCGGATTCCACGGATTGCGCGTGCGCTCGGCGTACCATCGGTCGCCCTGCGCGAGTGCGCCGAGCGTGAGCTTGGCGACGAGAATCGCTCCGGCGTCGTCGAGACGCCTAACGACTGTCGCGTCGTACTCGAAGGTCTGGTTCTTGTACAAGCCGGCTCCCCACGTCGTCGGATAGCCCTTCACGGCGAGCAGGTCCTTCGCGCCCCAGGGAATGCCGTGAAGTGGACCACGGTACTTCCCGCGGGCGATTTCGTCATCCGCCGCTTTCGCTTGCGCGCGTGCCCGATCTTCGGTGAGCGTGATGACGCAATGGAGTTGTGGGTCGAAGCGCTTGAGACGCGAGACGTACATCTCCGTCAACTCACTCGGCTTCACTTTGCGCGTGCGAACGAGCTCCGACAGCTGCGTCACCGGCAGGAACGCCAAATCGTCGAGGCTTCCCGGCCGCGCCATAACCGGTATGTGCGAGCGGATCGCGGGCGTGTGCGATTTCGCGGGGAGCTTCTCGCCAGGAGGTACCGGATCGAAAACGATCGCGGGGAACACGGACATGGCGAGTGGCACCTTGTGCAGCGCCTGAATGGCCGTACGAGTTTGCTGAACTCCGCGCGTGATGTCGGCGCGCTCATCGTCCGTTAGATGAATGCCAGCGATCTGTTCGGCCGAGGCGAGCATCTCCTTCGTGATCTCAGGCTCCTGTTCCTGTTGCAATCGTGCCCAGAGGACGCCGGGGAGTAGCGTTGTGCCAAGACCAATGGAGCCGAAGTACGCCATGAAGGCGCGACGATCGTAAGTCGTTGATTGCGTCATGTTTTGCGAAGTCGGGAGGGGCGTGACACCGCGTTTGGGGGGCCAGAGCTACGATAGATGCGGACGCAAGGCAAGGCTACCCGATTCCCGTACAGGCCGGTAGCTGAAAGGGGGAACGTGACAATTGTTCTCGAAGACCGTGCGCGGTGCAACCTCGTGACGCAGCTTGGGATGCGCCCGTCATGCCGGAGTCCCATGTCATCCTCTGAAACTGCCGCCTCAAACGACCCGTCATGACGGCACTTGTATGAGTGTCATCATCATCGAGGGTGTGCTGTTCGTCGCACTACTGGCGACGGGAGCCGCCCTTCTCTATTTCGTGCTCGTCACGTTCACGCCGGTCGGCACCAGGCTCCGCCAGGTGCAGAATCGGAGGCAAATCGATCGCGCGGCGGAGCTGAGCTGCCCAATTCACGGGCCGCGCAAAGAAACGGACCTGGTGCGCCTCGCCAGCGGGGAACTGATCTGCCCCGATTGTTACAAGGAGACCTTTCATGGTTAGCGGGACCAGGGTTGGTGATCGACTCGAATCGATGGGTTTCAGTCGCACGCCGGGCGAGGGAGGATCGCGCTTCATGCGGCTGTTGGGCATCGGGGCCGGGATCGTCCTCCTCCTGTTCTTGATTCCGAACATGGTGACCTATGTGAATCCAGGCTACGTCGGCATCGTGATCCATCGCGCCGGCGGCGGCGTGGATTCCAAGCCGCTCGGTCCGGGGCTGCATATGCGGAATCCGCTGACGACTGGCATCGAGGAGTACCCGATCTTCATGCAGACGCTCGTATTGACGAAGGCGTCGAACGAGGGCTCGGCGAACAACGACGAGATCAACGTCAACAGCAAGGAAGGTCAGCCGATCTCGCTCGATGTTTCGATGTCGTTCGAGCTCGACGCGGACAAAGCGCCATTTTTGTATACCTCATTTCGCCGGGATATCGGCTCCATTCAGCACACGTACGTGAAGCAGTCGATTCGGCAGGCGCTCCAGGAGGTCATCGGGAATGAAGAGATCGCGGCGGTAATCGGGCCCAAAAAGGCCGAAGCGGTCGCGCGCACGCAGCAGCTCATCGCCGAACGCCTCACGCCATACGGGTTCATCGTTAAGCAATTTACGATCAATGAGCTTCGTGCTCCGCCAGCTGTGATCGAAGCGATCAATCAGAAGAACGTGATGCAGCAGCAAGCGCTGACGGCCCAGAACGAGCTGCAGAAGAACACGTTCCAGGCGCAAGGTGATTCGATTAAAGCGGCCGGCCGCGCGAAAGCAATCCTGACTGAGGCGGAAGCGCAGGCACGCGCGAACGAGCTATTGTCCAAGAGCATCACCGGCACGCTCGTGCAGTACGAGATGGCGAAGCGCTGGAATGGCCAGATGCCGCAAGTCAGCGGATCGGCCATGCCGATGATTCAGCTGACAAAACCGTAGTTTTGGCGGCGAAGGGGCTAGGGTCCTGGACCTCGGGGTTAGCAATATTAGACCCTAGCCCCTAGCCTCTAGCCCCTCCGGGCTTCCAATGACCATTTACGAATTCTCAATCGCTCTCGGTGCCGCCGGCTTGGGCATCATGGGATTGAGTGGATTTGCCCATACGATCGGTGGGCATCACGGAGCTCACGCTCCTCATGGCTCGCACACGGGGCACCATCCTGGCGCCATGCGCGGCGCGATGCGAGGTGGGCGCGCAGCCGGGCGCTTTAGCGGGACACGCGCCCTTTGGGCATTATTGTCGCCGCGTCCGCTCTTCAGCATTCTCGTGGGATTCGGTGCGGTTGGGATGATTCTTCACCCGATCGTGCCAGGTGCGCTGCTGTTTCCCGTGGCCGCGGCGGGAGGGATTCTCTTCGAGCTGGGTATCATAAGACCGTTATGGAATTTTCTTTTTCGCTTCGAATCGGCGCCGGCGCTGACGCTGGAGAGCTGCATTGGCGATGAGGCCCGGGCAGCGACCAGCTTCAACGCGAAAGGCGATGGACTCGTGGCTCTCGAGCTGGATGGCCAGATGGTGCAGTTGTTAGGCACTCTGCACCGCGAGGATCGCGATGCAGGTGTCCGCGTGCGCGCCGGGGATCCGGTTCGCATCGACGAAGTGGACGCCGAGCGCAATCGCTGCATCGTACGCCGCGTCTAGCCATATCAATCATTTAGTTGCATTGTCGGCGAGCGTGCCTCCCGACACTCTCATTTCGCTTCGGCGAAGGTAGCGTTATGGATCTTCATACAATCATCACCAATCCGCTTTTCATCATCGCCGGCATACTGCTCGGCATGTTCGTCGTCATACCAACGATCGTCGCGGCATTCCTTCGCGACGTGGAAGCAGGAACCGTTCGTCTCGTCAGCTGGATCACGGGCGGCACCGTGATTTACCGTGGACCGGGCAAGTCGAAGGAAATTCCATTATTGACTACCGGCACGACCATCTCGAGCAAAGTCATCAACGTCGATCTCGATATCACGGATCAGACAGCAGACGTCGACGAAAGCGGGCGACCGCAGCCGATCAAGATTCGTGTGTTGGCCAGCGCGATCGTTTCAGTCGGTGATTCCGACGTGATGGTGCGAACGGCAGCAAATCGCTTCTTCGCGAAGCCCGACTCGGATCAGATGAGCACTCTCACCGATCTGCTCTCGAGCTCCGGCCGTCGCGCGATCAACCTGCTCACGCACGACCAGCTCTTTTCGGCGAAGACGATGCCGACACGCGCGCTGCCCGAAACGAGCCCGGCTACGGCTCTCACAACCGCAAAGCCACAGGCGCTCGCGCTTGCGGCAGCCGTGCAGGAGGACGAAGACGATCCGCTCGCCGTGATCATACGCAAAGCATGCTCGCGCGAGCTCACTGACCTCGGCCTCACCTTCAATTCACTCAACATCAAGGTCGTACAGTCGGAGGTTGCCGAGGCTCGGCGCCGCATGTCCGCGGCTGAGGCGCAGGCGAATGCGGATATCGTCTCGGCGCAGCAAACGCGCCGTGCAAAAGAAGCGCAGCTCGACGCGGAGCGCGCGATCTCCGATAAGCAGCGAGAGCTGGAGCAGACCAAGGCGTCGAACGCCGCTCTCGTCGCGCAGGCGGAAGCCCTTCGTCAACAAGCGCAGGGCGTTCAGCGAGAGGCCGAGCTCGACGCGACTCAGATTGCGCAAGCAAAGGCAGACGGGGAGCGCGTACGGATCGAAGCGACGGCCGCTGCGGAATCAGAAGCAATTCGCATTCGTCGCATTGCCGAGGCACAGGCCGAGGCAATTCAGAAAGTGAACGACGCGATCAAAGCGGGCGGCGAGGCGTACTTCCGCTATCGCCAGATCGAGATGCTACCACAGATCGTGCCCGCGATTGCCGGCGCGTTGTCGGAGGCGAAGCTGGTGACGATCGCCGGCGGCGGAGAAGGGGGCGCTCCGCAGGCCGCAACAGCGAACATCGCCAGCGACATTCAAACCGTCCTCGCCGCCCAGCTCGACACGAGGGGTGGTATTCTGGATGGAGCCATGCCGCCGGCAAACACTAGCGGGCCGGCGCCGGTTTCGGCGCCGCCGCTCCCGCCGCGTCCACCGAGCCAACCGGCGCGGCGGTAAACGTCGTGATGGTTGTTGGCGACTGGTAGTTAGCAACATTGGAACGTGGTACCATCGTTGATCCAGACTGACGGTACCACGTTGTATCTTTCGGCCATGCCCATCGTACCGTTCGAATCACTACCCGATGCATCGCGCGTCTGGGTTTTCGGCAGCGACCGCCCTCTGACTGGTGAGGACGCGGAGCGCTTGCTCGGCGAGGTCGACCGCTTTCTCGGTCAATGGAAGGCGCACGGGGTGCCGCTCAGCTGCGCACGGGATTGGCGCGATGCGCACTTGCTTACGGTCGGCGTAGACAGCACGGTGGAGAGCGCCTCGGGCTGCTCGATCGACGGACTATTCCGTATTCTTCAGTCAATCGAGCGGCCGCTCCGCACCCGACTCCTCGGCGGCGGACGCGTCTTCTATCGCGACGAGGACGGACGAGTACAATGCGTCACTCGCGATCGTCTGGCGGAGCTTGCGAAATCGCACGACGTCAACAGCGACACCCCGGTGTTCGATATGGGCCTAACGACAGCGGGTGAGTGGCGGTCGCGCTTCGAATCGCCGGCTGGCGCTACGTGGGTTGGAGATCTCCTCGGCGTCTAACGACGGAATCAGGAGAGCCACCGCGCAAGGTTCTCGCGCACGAAATCGTCGTCGTTGAGCTCGGGGTAAAGTCGGTGTACGCGATCAATCTCTTCAGCCTGACCCCCTGAGAGCTGCTCGTGCGGATCGAGACACCAGGTGCCGCGCAGTAATCCCTGACGGCGTAGAATGTCGTGAATTCCAGGAATGCAGCCGCGGAAGGCGTGGGCGACGTCGAAGATGGCGCCATTCGCGTCCGTGAGTGCCGCCGCTTCCTCGAGCCACGCGCTACCGAGAGAGCCCAGCGCGCGGGCGGCCTTCGCGCGCTCGAGCAGCTGAACCGCGGCTCGCGTCCAACACGCCCACTGGCCGAGCAGACCGCCATCGATCCAGCGAACCGTGCGCTCGCCCCGAACGACAACGGGAAAGGGGGTGAGCAGATCCAGGACGATGTTGTCGTCGTTGCCGGTGTAGAGCGCGATGTCGTCGCGTCCGGCCTCCGCGACCGCACGGATGACGTCAAGAGTCTGGTAGCGATTGAACGGCGCGATTTTGATTGCCCACACGTTAGGCAGCTCGGCGAACTCACGCCAGAACGCGTAGGAGAGAACGCGTCCGCCGACGGCCGGCTGAAGATAGAAGCCAAACAGCGGAATGGCCTCCGCTACCTCTCGGCAATGAAGCAGCAGCTCACTCTCGTTCTCGCGCTGCCAATCGCCAAGGCTGACCAGGCCAATGTCGTAGCCTAACGCGGCCGCGATCTGCGCCTCGCTGAGCGCCTGAGGCGTATGACCGCAGATGCCCGCCACCTTTACGAATGCACGATCGGGTGTTGCCGCGAGTACCTTCTTCGCAATCTCTGCGGCGAGCTCCAGCACTGGCCGATAGAGCCCATATTGCGAGTCGCGAATGGCGAACTGCGTCGTGTGCACGCCGACGGCGATCCCACCCGCGCCCGCATCGACATAGTAGCGCGTCAGAGCGCGCTGTCGGTCCTCGTCGAGTGTGCGACGCGCAGTGAGTGCCAGGGGGTGCGCCGGAATCACGACGCCCGAGCGGAGGTGTTCGCGCGCAGAGATCATGCGGTCGCGATTAGAACTTGCCTGTACGTTCTTCGAAATGCGTGGGCTTG
>JANWKK010000280.1 GCA_025451425.1 Gemmatimonadaceae bacterium | reverse complement strand
CTGGGGAAGGCGGTTCAGCAGCTCAAGCGAGAGTCGGGAAAGGGACTGCTCATGGGAGGCCTGAGGCTCCCGCTGGCGTTGGCGCAGCTGGGATTGATCGATGAGTACGAGTTCATGGTACAGCCCAGGCTGGTGGGCCACGGGCCGACGTTGTTCGCGGGGCTATCGAAGCCTATCGACTTGAGACTCGTCAGCCGGCTAGAGTTCCGGTCGGGGGCGGTGGCGATGCGGTATGTGCCGAGAAGGTAGTTCGATGCGTCTAACGTCCATTCGATATGCGATCGCGATGATGAGCGCCTGCGCGAGTCTCGGACTGGCGCAGGTCCCTCGGCCCGTCGCTGTTTCTGATTCGGCGGCCCAAGCCCGCGCCCGCGCCGATAGCGCTCGACTTCCGTATACGGCGGCCGACATTCGATTCATGACGGGCATGATCTCCCATCATGCCCAGGCCGTCGTGATGGCGAAGATGGCGCCGACGCATGGCGCCAGCGCGGCGGTGCAGACGCTCTGCGGCCGCATCATCAACGCGCAGAACGACGAGATCGCCCTGATGCAGAACTGGCTGCGCGATCGCAACCAGCCGGTGCCCGAGGCCAAGCCGCTGCCCATGAAGATGGTGATGAATGGCCAGGTGATGGAGATGCTCATGCCCGGCATGCTCACCGACGATCAGATGAAGCAACTCGACGCTGCGCGCGGTACTAACTTCGACAAGATGTTCCTTCGCGGCATGATCCAGCATCACCAGGGCGCGATCACCATGGTCCAGCAGCTCTTCGCCACGCCGGGCGCCGGGCAAGACGAAGCAGTGTTCAAGTTCGCCAACAACGTCAACGTCGATCAGAATACCGAGATCCACCGCATGCAGCAGATGTTGTTGGCCGCGGAAATCGAAACCGCGAATCACAAACTCTAAACCGCAACACACCGGTCGAATGCCAACGCTCCGTCGCTCCGTCCTGATCCCCGTCGTGGCCCTTCTCGGCGCCTGCGCGCACAGCGCCGGCGTCTCGCTCTCCGGTGCTCCCGTACCCGCCTCGACCTTCAACATCGAATGGATGGCCAAGGCGGCGGCACCCAATCCCGATCCGCGCGTTGGGCTCAAGGCGGGAATGACCGACCCCGGCGAGGCGAGCTGGAACATGCGGCTGCTGTCGAACACGCCTACGCCCGAGCAGTTCAAGGGCACTAACTCCGATCTGGGCTTCTTCGGCAAGTATGCGATTCAAGGAACGTTCAACGGCTGGCTGATCTGGGATGTCTCGAATCCCGCACATCCCGCGGTGCGCAAGGGTTATTTCTGCCCCGCGTCGCAGAATGACATTTCCATCTACAAGAACTTGCTCTTCATGTCGGCCGAGTCGGAGTCTTCGCGGCTCGATTGCAAAGAAGGCGGCATCAAGGATCCCGTAAGCGCCGAGCGAATTCGTGGGATTCGCATCTTCGACATCAGCGACCTGGACAACCCCAAGTACGTCTCGAGCGTGCAGACGTGCCGCGGATCGCACACGCACACGCTGGTCGTAGACCCCAAGGACCCTAACGACGTCTACATCTATGTCTCCGGGTCGTCGGGCGTCCGGCCTGCGGCCGAGCTTGCGGGCTGCAGCAGCAACCCGAACGATCCCAATTCAGCGGATTTCCGCATCGAAGTGATCAAAGTGCCGTTGGCGCATCCTGATCAGGCGGCGATCGTGAGCAGCCCGAGGATCTTCAACGATCTCACCGCGCCCGCACATCACGGGTTGGCCTTAGGAGACATCGAAGCGCAGAAGGCGTCGATCGCGCAGGGCAAGTTCCCGGTCAACGTGATCGGCATGAACTTCGAGTTGCCGAACGAGATGGTGCAGCCGCTTCTGGACAGCACGGCCAAGGCCAACCACGGCGGTGGTCCGGCGACGGGCGCCGATTCCGCGGCGTTGCGCGCCGCCCTCCCGGACATGCTGCTCAAGATGTTCGGCATGAGCGCGGGCGCGGACCGCGGTCCGACGCAGTGTCACGACATCACCGTCTATCCCTCGATCGGCTATGCGGGTGGAGCATGCGAGGGCTACGGCATGCTGCTCGACATCCACGATCCTGCGCATCCCGTCCGCTTGGATGCGGTGTCGGACTCGAACTTCTCGTACTGGCACTCGGCCACGTTCAACAACGACGGCACGAAGCTGTTGTTCTCTGACGAGTGGGGCGGTGGCAGCGCGCCGAAGTGCCGCGCGACCGATCCGCGCGAGTGGGGCGCCGACGCAATCTTCAACATCGTGAACAAGAAGCTTGTCTTTCAGGGGTACTACAAACTTCCCGCCCCGCAGAGCGCGGAGGAGAACTGTGTCGCGCATAACGGCTCCATTGTACCGGTACCGGGTCGCGACATCATGGTGCAGGCGTGGTATCAGGGCGGAGTGTCGGTGTTCGATTTCACCGATCCTGCACACGCGTCGGAGATCGCGTTCTTCGATCGCGGACCGATCGACCCCAATAAGATGGTGGAAGGCGGCGCGTGGTCTTCGTACTGGTACAACGGCGTGATCGTGAGCTCGGAGATCGCGCGCGGGTTGGACGTACTGGAGCTGACGCCGAATCCGTTGCTGACCCAGAACGAGCTGGATGCGGCGAAGACCGCGCGCTTGGAGTATCTCAACGTGCAGGGGCAGCCGAGGTACACGTGGCCGGCGAGCTTTGCGGTGGCACGCGCGTACGTGGACCAGCTCGATCGATCGAAGGGACTGAGTGATGCACGGATCGCCGCGGTTCGTCAGGCGCTGAGTGGTGCCGAAAGCGCGTCGGGATCGGGGAGGAGCAGTGCGCTGGCGGAGCTCGCTGATCAGTTGGAGAACGACGCTCGGGGGTCGAGCGATTCCGGGAAGGTGAGGATGCTCGCGGAGGCGGTGCGGAATCTCAAATAATGACTGCGAAGCGGGAGCGGGAGCGGAATTGACCCGAGGGACGGCACCCGATATCGAAAATGGCCTGCCGAGATTCGGCAGGCCATTTTTCCAGCGAAGGCGCTCGGAACTCAGTACGACAGCACGCAGCCGCCCGCGTTGCTATTGAACGCGTTGCTCCAGAGCGACTGGACCGGGAACGAACCAGTGCTGAGGGTAATTCTCGCCGAAGCACCCTGACCCGACGAGATCCACGCGCACTTGTCCCCGTTCTCGGCGCCGCCGCTGTCGAGCCATCCCCCGTTCGGGAACTGGTCACTGATCGTCTCCGCCATCTCGTGGCCCTCGACGATGGTAATGCCCGCGTTCGGGCCGAGTCCGTTGAAGTTCGCGCCGCAGCTCGCGCCTGCATCCGTAATGTACGGAAGATTCGTGTAGGCGACGTTGCCGTAGGACGAGGAGGCCGAGCTGTGATAAGCGCAGTACTGCGTACCGAACCCGGAGGAATTGTTCCCGTGTGCGGTGGCGATCACGTACTGGGCGCTCGTGTTGCTCGACGCGCTCGTGTTGCCGAAATGACCGGCTGCGTTCACCGCCTCGGATGCAAGGTTCGATTGGGATGGGCGTGACGGCGCCGCTGATCCGTTGTCGAACCAAACGCCGACGAGGATGCCGCTCGGATTGCCGGCAGCGGTGCCCGCGCCGTTGCAGTAGACGGTGCCGCTCGAGACTGCTTGGCAGTACTGCGTCACGCTATTCAACCAGCTGCTGCCGCCGACGCCGTTGAGGAAGTTCTGAACGAGGGTGGCTTCGCCGGACGGATCGCTGCTCCACTGCGAGCCCCAGAACACGACGTACACACGCGGTGCGGTCTCGACGCCGATGCCGCCTACACCGCCGTGGTAGGAGAGCTCATTGCTCCTGCGGGGTCTGATTCTCGCGGCACGCGCCCGCTGCGCTCCTTCTACCGTTCCATGAAGGACGGCGCCGAAGAGCGGTTCCATCCCATCCACTCTGGCGCCGAGCAGCGACGCGGATGGCGAGAGTGATCGATCCACCACTGGCGCAGTCGGATTGGGAGCGACTTCCGAGCACGCTGCGGCTACGAGTACGGTCACCAGGGCGCCGCCAAAGCGAGCGGTGTTGGAGCGGTAGCTCATGCGGATGCTTCTCCTGAGGGTTGTGAATGCGGAAAGCCGCCCAGCAGCTTGGCTGGACCGCTTGGAAGCGTGTCCGTCCCCTTTCGCCACGGGATCAGACGTTTGGCGGGCTCGATCTTACATCGGGAACCTTGCTTCCGCCAGCCAAGATTTGTTGAACAGCGCTACAGCGCGAGCTTCCCAGGCCAAAGACAATTGGAGTAATCGTCCGCGACACCTCGCCGGTCATATCTCCCTAACCCTTCGACGAAGGGTAGTACGGATCACGCGGACAAAGCCGGATGCGACGGACGCATGCTAGATCCTTGCTTCGCTCACGATGGCGGAGAGGTCACGCGCCACGCTCCACGCCTAACGACGTAGAATCCGCTTCGCCAGCTGCTGGAACATGCCGAGTAGCGGCTGCGTACCGTGCGACTCGTGGCTCGCCTGCGAAACCGGCCAAAAAATCGTCTTTACCTGACCGATCGTGAGCAGCGAACCCGCGGACAGCATGCGTTCGCCGGCCACGCGATAGCCATCGACGAACGTGCCATTCGCTGAGCGGAGGTCCACGACGTACCAGCTGCCCGCCTTCATTAGAATGGTCGCATGCGACGCGGAAACGCTCTCGTCGGCGATCACGATATCATTCTCTTCCGTTCGGCCAATCGAGCACACGGCGCGCGTGATGGCGAAGCGAGTCCTGCCGAGTGCCCCGCGAACGACCTCGAGTGCCGCGAGCTCTGTCGGTGCGGCTGCGCCCACGGGGCGCGGAGCCTGTCCGACGACCTCTGGAGCTGCTTCGGCATCGCTGGATTCTTCCGGAAGAGTCACGGCGGGCATGCGCTGCGTCTCGGCGCCCGTGCTGGTCGCGGATGAAGTCGATCGCTCCAAGCGGAAGACCGTCGTACCGATCCGTAGCTTGTCGCCGCGCGCAAGCGTCTGCACGGCTTGCACGCGCGCGTCGTTCACGAACGTGCCATTCACACTCTCGTCGGTCACCGTGTAGCCGGTTCCAACTTTTCTAATCACCGCGTGACGGCGGGAGGCGTCGTGCGACGTCACTACCAGGTCGCAGTCGTCGTCTCTGCCGATCACCATCCCTTGAGGCGGGATCGGGTGAATGCGACCGGTCTGTAGCTCGATCAATCTCCAACCGGCGTCCTCTCCGCTCGGCGCGGCGAATGGCGCCGATGGCTGGGTCGTCATTGGCTCAGCGGAGGCGAGTTGGCGGGTGGGCTCCGCGCGATACACCAGCTCACGGTCGCCGATTCGCAACTTGGAGCCGTCGCGAAGGGATCGCGGCTCGCTGCCTAACGAGACACCATCGATGAGCACGCGAACGTCTGCGCCGAGCGACTCGATCGTGGCGTCGCCATCCGCGGTCAACGTGATGATGGCCACGGGCGGCAGACCCGCCAACGTCGAGAATACGATGTCTCCCGTTCCGCCGACGGTATTGTGCCCGAGATGCACGTCGCGGCGCTGAGCGCCAAAAATGAGCACAGGCATTGTGGGGCTCAACCTTGGGCTGCGATGCGTGCCTTTCGAAGGGGACGGGCGGCGAGGGCGATCCCGTGACTGGGCTCACAAAGTCGCTCGGTGCGTGAGCCTCTTTAATGACGAATCACAGGGGTGATAGTGACGGGCCGCGCGTGCTGCCTTGTCGTCACCGTCGTCGCTGGTGGGCGCGCCCTCCCTCCCATTGCGTGGCAAGGGTAACGCTTTTACTCTCCCTTGCGTCACCAGGGTAGGCATTGGATATGGCCGACACGGAAATCGATCTCCTGCGCAGCAGTCTCGATCTGCTCGTCCTCAAGGCTCTCAACTGGGGACCGATGCACGGCTATGGCATCAGTGAGTGGATTGGTGGCGCAACGGCGTCCCTGCTGCTACTCGAGGAGGGGACGCTCTATCCAGCTCTCCACCGCCTGGAGCGCCGCGGCTGGATCAGCAGCGAGTGGGGCGTGTCCGACAATAACCGTCGCGCGAAATTCTACCGACTAACCACAGCGGGCCGCGCGCGATTCCGCGCGCAGGCGCCGCTCTGGCACCGGCACGCCGAAGCGATCGCCGTCGCACTGAGGCGCACTTCGCTGGAGCCCGTGTGAGTCCTGGGCGCCCCCCCGGCTGGCGCCGGCTGTTGCGAATCCCGCTCGGAGACCGTTCCATCGAGCGGGACGTCGACGACGAGCTCGCATTCCATCTCGTTATGCGCGAGGAGAAGCTCCGTCGCCTCGGTCTCACGCCCGACGCTGCCCGCGCCGGCGCCCATGATCGTTTCGGCGACACCGCCGTTGTGCGCGACGAGTGTCTCACCATCGACCGACAATACGCCCGCGAGGTACGTCTCATGGAGTGGCTCGAGTCTCTCTGGACCGACTTCCGGTACGCGCTGCGCACCTTTCGGCGTATGCCGACGTTCACCGCCGTCGCCACCATCACGCTGGCGCTCGGCATCGGTGCCACCACGGCGATGTTCACACTTGTGAACAGCATCCTGCTGCGTCCACTGCCGTATCCTGAGTCGGACCGAATTGTCCGGATCATTCAGTCGTATCCGGAAATAGGACTCGATACGTGGGGTCTCAATCAGATGAACATCGCGATGTACCGCGACCGCGCCTCTGACTTTTCTTCTTTCGCCGCGTATCGAAGCAATAGCGTGACCCTGCAGGGCGCGCATGGACCGCAGCGGATCCCGATCCTGCGCGTGACCTCGGAGTTCTTTCGGACGATCGGAATCGGCCCAGCGATCGGTCGTCCGTTCACCGCCGAGGAAGATTCGCCCGGCAAGAACACCGTCATGATCCTGAGCGACGGAATGTGGCGGTCACGCTTCGGCGGCGACTCGTCCATCCTCGGCAAGACGATCGACATCGACGGACAGCCAATCCGTGTAGTTGGCGTCATGCCTCCGAGCTTTGCCTTCCCACGGCCAGGCATCGGCGCGTACTTGCCCATGGGTCTCAATCCGCTATGGGGTTTCGGGTTCGGGAATTCCGGAATCGGCCGTCTGAAGCCGGGCATGACGCCGGAGCATGCGGAGCGGCAGACCACGGCGATCATGTGGGACTGGGCACGGCAGCAAGCCGTCGGCCACAGCTCCGTCGATCCGAGCAAGACGCGTATGAAGACCATCGTTAGGCCGCTGCGGGAAGCCTTTACCGGCCAGAGCGCGCGTCCGCTGAACGTTCTGCTCGCGGCCGTCGCGCTCATTCTTTTGATCGCCATTGCGAACGTAGCGACATTGCTGTCCGGAAGGGCCGCGGCGCGGCAGCGAGAGATCACGCTGCGCGCCGCGCTCGGAGCGAGCAGCGCGCGAGTTTTACGTCAACTGCTCACCGAGAGCGTCGCGCTGTCGCTGCTTGGCGCAGTCGTGGGCCTGGCGCTGGCCGTCGTGGGCGTTCGCGTGTTCACACACTCGAGCCTCGCGACGCTCCCGCGCATCGACGAAGTCGCGGTGGACGGCCGAGTGCTCGCTTTTGCGCTTGTGGTTTCGATCGCGAGCGGCCTGTTGTTCGGTCTTCTTCCCGCGATTCACGCCGGGCGCGCGCGGCTGACGTCGGATCTGATTGCCGGACAGCGCGAGAGCTCGCGTGGCGCGTCGCGAAGAGTGAACAGCGCGCTCGTCGTGGCACAGTTGTCTTTGTCCGTCGTGCTCCTGGTCGCCGCCGGCTTGGTGCTGAAGAGTTTCCAGCGCCTGACGCAGGTCGACCTTGGCTTTCACCCTGAGGGGGTGACGTCGATCGTGCTGCCGCTGCCGCAGCGCATCACGAATGATGCGGGGAGGACCAACACTTTCGTAAATGCTACACTCGCGCGCGTACGCGCCCTACCCGGCGTGCAGACTGCGGCGCTGACCTCGGAAGTGCCGATGGATCAGGGCGGCAACTACGATGGATACCTGATCGACGGCCGGCCGGTGCCCCGAAACGGCAACGAGGGCCAGACGTACCAGACCGCCGTGAGTCCCGACTACTTCAAGACCGTTGGCATTCCGTTGCTGTACGGTCGTGACTTCGCCGCCACCGACGACTCGACGAGTCTCGCCGTGGGGATCGTCGATGCAACGCTCGCGAACCGCTTCTGGAAGGGCGCCGACGCAATCGGCAAGCGCATTCGTGTTACCGGCGACACGATGTGGTTCACGATCGTCGGCGTCGCGGGAACGGTCCGAGACGGCGATCCGGCGCTCCCACCGGAGCCGCACCTGTACGTCAGCATTCCGCAGGTAGGCGGCAATCCGCTATCGTTGGCAATACGCACGAACGGATCCAACGCGGGCGTGATTCCGGCGGTGCGGCGCACCGTGGCCGCGGCGGAGCCGGGGATTCCCCTCGACGATGTGAAGACGCTCAACAGCATCATCGATCAAACGTTCGCCACGCGGCGCCTAACGAAGCTACTGCTTGGCGGCTTCGCGCTCGTCGCACTGATACTGGCCGCGGTGGGCATCTACGGCGTCATGTCACTCCACGTTGCGAATCGGAGCCGCGAGTTCGGCATCCGACTCGCCATTGGCGCCGACCCTGGTGTGCTCGTTAGGCTCGTGCTCGGCGAAGGCGCCGTGCTGGCCGCACTCGGCGTCGTGCTGGGCATCGGTGGCGCGCTAGCGGCGACCCGATGGCTCGCGAGCCTCCTGTACGATGTGAGCCCGACGGATCCGATGGTGCTGCTGGCGTTGCCGCTGCTTTTGGCGGGTATCGCGCTCGCCGCGTGTTACGTTCCGGCGCGGCGCGCAGCTCGGAGCGACCCGCTGAGCGCGTTGCGAGCAGACTGAGTCGCGTTGGTTCGATCTCCCCGATCTGTTGCCCCGCAATGAGTTAGGCCGTACTGCGGGGCTCCGCGGGTTGCTCCCGAGGCCGACACATTGCCGGGTTAGGCTCCGTAGGATACGATAACGGCTCAATCAGCGGCCGCCGGAGCAATAGCAGTGACCACGTTCTTCGTTGGTTGTTTCGCGTTCGGGCTGCTGTTCACCGTCGTGACGTTTCTGCTCGGTGGACTAAACGGAACCCAGTCGCACGGCGCCGCGCATGGTCTGTTCAGCGGCCTAACGGGATCGCACGCCTCGACGCACGCGCAAGGAACCGCGAATCAGGTTTCGCCATTCAGTCTCAGCACGCTGAGTGCATTCCTCACGTGGTTCGGCGCCGCCGGGTATTTGTTGACGCGATACTCCCCGCTCGCCGCGCTCGCTGTCACGCTCACGGCGCTCGTTTTCGGCATCATCGGCGGCGCGCTCTTCTTCACCGCAATCGCACGCTACATCGTGCCGAGATTGACGGTGTTGAATCCCGACGACTTCCGCGTGCAAGGCGCGGTCGCGCGCGTGACGAGCACGATTCAGCGTGGCGGCATCGGCGAGATCGTGTACACGCTCGGCGGCACGCGACACGCCGACGGTGCACGCAGCGAATCCGGCGCGTTGATCGAACGCGGCACG
>JANWKK010000279.1 GCA_025451425.1 Gemmatimonadaceae bacterium | reverse complement strand
GGGCGTGGTCTTCCCATTGGTATGTCGTGCCTGAGCTTCGTACGTCACCGCTTGCGCTGCTCCTGATTCGTCATGCAACGCAGCTGGGCATCGAAGTGATTGGAACTGTGGGCACGAGCGCCGGGGATATTCTTCGCGTCCGTGGTTATGAGGTGATTCCCGAGATTCCGCGACGAGTTGCCATCATCGATGCGACAAAGACCACCGCATTGCTCTTCGCTAGCGGAATCGAATCGGCGCGGAAAGAGGAAGTCGTGAGATTCTGTGAGCGCGCGATTCCGCTCGTGCCATCGCGTGGTGCCAGTGGCGATTGGGCGGTGACAGAGTGGAATGAGAGTAGCACCGACGCCTGGCAAGCGTGTTGGGAAGACGCGATAGCGTCTCAATTCGCCGGTGCGGTTCGTGACAGCGCTTTCATTCGATGGCGTTATCTAAATCATCCCTCCTTCCGATATCGAGTCTTCGTGGCGTGCCACTGTCCATCTCGCGAGGTTCGTGGCCTGGTCGTTTCTCGTCTCGAGACGGTAAAAGGAAGAACGGAGCAGGTTCTACGAATTTGTGATTTGCTGACCGACAGTCCCGAGGCGACTGATTGCTTGCTGGAACACGTCGTAGAGGACGCGCAGCGAAGAGGTGTCGCGTTTGCGGACTTCTATTGCACCAAGTTTATCGACGGCTTGAGCCGTGCCGGATTCATCACCGAGCATGCGGACAGCAATGAGTTGTCCCTTCCGTCGCGACTTCAACCTTTGGAACGGGGTGGCCGACCCCTGAACGCAGCGATCCGGCTGCCTGGTTCTCTGCGCGGCTCGATCGCCAATCTCGCTGCGCGCGGTGAGTTATATCTGAGCAAGGCCGATGGCGACCAGGATCGGCCGAATTGAGATCGCTGCTGAGTTTCTTGATAGCTTGTGAACATATCACGTGCGCGCCCCCGATGGTTCGAGCATGAAGCTTTCAAGAATGCGAGCGACGACGGTTGCCTTGATGCCAGTCATCGCGGTAGCGGCGTCAGGCCTTCTCCTTGAGCTTGCGGCGGCACCCCGATCCGTTGCGCCTCAGTCGTGGACTGCCAGTGCCACGGCAACTTATCTCGACCAGCGGCAAGCCTGGTGGCAATCGTGGCCGAAAGCGGCGCGCGATCGTGGCACCGTTTGCGTCTCGTGCCACACGGTACTCCCGTACGCGCTCGCCAGGCCACAGCTCGCCGCCGCGCTCCGCGAAAAGGAAATCCCAGCGCCAGAGCGCCGTCTCGTCGCCGACGTCGTGACTCGCGTACGCGCCTGGAGCGAGGTCAAGCCGTTCTATGGAGACTCGACACTCGGTGGCCGCGAGCAGGCCAGCCAGTCTCGCGGCACGGAGGCGGTGCTCAATGCCCTCGTCCTTGCAAGGCGCGATCAACGTGACGGGGTAGTGAGCGATGATGCGCGCCGCGCCTTCGCCAACATGTTTGCGTTGCAGCAGATGACAGGTGACGACGCGGGATCGTGGGCGTGGCTCGACTTCGGGCTTCGTCCGTGGGAGTCGAGAACCGCCCCGTATTTCGGAGCCGCGCTCGCAGCGATCGCCCTCGGCAGCGAGCCACAGGGCTACGCGAAAACCGTGGCGGTTCAAAGGAACGTGGAGCGGTTGCGGACCTACCTTCGCTCACACACCGATCAACCGATCTGGAACCGGCTATTGCGACGCGATAACCCGGACTTGTTCAATCGCGCGATGTTACTCTGGGCGTCGGCGAATTTGCCAGGCTTGGTCTCGGATGACGAGCGCAGGACGATGGTCACTGTACTCGAGAACGCACAAGACAATGACGGTTCCTGGAAGCTGACCTCACTCGGGCATTGGCGCTATGCGATTGGCGTGCCGGATGAGACAGCTGGTGACGCGCTCGCCACCGGCCTCATCGCCTACGCGCTCGAGGAAATCGGAATCTCGCCTAACGAGCCACACTTGTCGCGCGCACTCGCATGGCTGTCCCAGCATCAGGACACGACGACCGGCATGTGGGCTGCCTCATCGCTGAACAAGCGACGAGATCCAGCATCGGACGTCGGGAAGTTCATGAGCGACGCCGCTACCGCGTACGCGGTGCTCGCCCTGACGCACAGCCAGCCTTAACCGACGAGCTGAGCGTAACGTCCCCCGAAGTAGAGTAGGGGCTGACCGTCACGCATTGCCCCATTCTCGACCTGAGCGATGAAGATCGTGTGGTCGCCCGCATCGCAATGGCTCACGAGCTGGCATTCCAGATGTGCCATCGCGTCATCCAGAAGCATGACGTCGCTCTCGCCGCGGATGAACGGGATGCCTTCGAAGCGACGCGTCTCCTGCTTATCGGCAAATCGACGGCAGTGCGCTTCATGCTCCGAAGCCATGATGCTGATGCCGAGCTTGGGATGACGCAGTAGGAGACCGTGCATGGATGCACTGCGGTCGACGCAAACGAGGACGAGCGGTGGCGAGAGACTCACCGAGCAGAAGGCGCTGACTGTCATGCCGACATCGCGTTCGCCGTCGCGCGCGGTAATGATGGCGATGCCCGATGCAAAGCGGCTGAGGAGTCTCCGAAAGGTCGCGGAATCGATCATCGATTCACCTCACGCGGTGTTGCCGGCATCGACCGTCATCATCGTGCCGGTGATGTTCTTCGCCCGATCGCTGAGTAGGAATTCGACTGCGTTCGCGACGTCGTCGACGTCTGCCATTCGACGGAGCGCGCTTCGTCGCGCGATCTTGTCCCGCTGCTGTTCGCCGAGATCGTTCGTCATCTCGGTATCGATGAATCCAGGGGCCACCGCGTTCACGGTGATTCCCAGCGCGCCCACTTCGCGAGCGAGGGAACGCGTAAATCCGACGAGCGCGGCCTTCGTCGTGCTGTAAACCGACAAGCCCGAATACCCGGTGAAGCTGACGATCGATGAAATATTCACGACGCGACCGCCGTGTCCCGCCATCATCGATCGCACCACGTACTTCGTCAGAACAAGCGGTGACAGTGTGTTGATGCGGATGAGCGTTTCTATATCAGCATCGCGCATCGTGGCCAGCACGCCGCTTGTACCGATGCCGGCGTTATTCACGAGCGCGAAGATGGGGCCGTACGTCGTGCGAATGTGCTTCACGAGGTGGGGCACATCGTCAATGCAACCGAGATCGAACGGAACGAAATGAATCGAGCCAGCGCCCTTCGACGCCGGCACGTTCATCGCCTCGACCAGCGCCTCGCTCTCCCGTCGCGCAATGGCAATGACGTCATGTCCGGCCGCGCGCAGTGTCTTCGCGATGCCGAGTCCGAGTCCGCGGCTGCCGCCGGTCACAATCACGTTAGGCATTGCGACGCCCAAGCTTGCCGGACGGAGTGACCTGCAACGAACTGACGAAACGAATCGACGCCGGCACCTTGTGCGCCGGAAGCGCACTGCGACACGCCGCGAGAATCTCCGCCCGCGTGCTCTCAGCGGCCGCGACATCGAGCGAGCAGTCTGCATCCGATGCGAGCACGACCTCGGCGGCCACGATCGCTCCGGTGATCGGATTCTTGCGCGCGGTCACAAGGGACATGCGCACCCCAGGGTGGCGATTGATGACCGCCTCGACTTCCTCCGGGTGGATTTTAAGACCGCCAACGTTGATGATGCCGCCGCGACGGCCGACGAAGTACCAACGATCACCACGGCGTTCGACCACATCGCCGGTGTCGACGAAGCCCTCAGCATCGAGTAGCGACTCGCTGTGATTGCCGAGATAGCGAAGCGCCGTCCGCGGCGAGCGGATGCGTAGCGTGTCATCCTCGATCTTGAGACTCACGCCAGAGCCGTTAGGCACGAGCAGGTCGAATGGGAATCCCGCACGTCCGTCGGTTACCTCAAAGGCGACGCCAGCTTCCGTCGATGCGAACGCGTGCGCGACCTTTGCGTTCGGATAGGTTGACTGGAGATGATCGATGACTGCCTGGTCAGCGATCTCTCCAGAGAGGCGCGCATACGACGGCGAGACCGACTGGGCCGCAGGGCTCATCAATGCACGCCGCCAATGAGACGGCGTACCGGTGATGTGTGTGACGCCATGATCTCGTGCACGCATCAAGAAGATCGGGGCGCTTTCGCCCGGTGCGGAGAGCACGAGGGAACCGCCCCCGAGCAGCGCGCGAAGTAGAATCTGCAGGCCGCCATAGCGGCGAATATCGTAGAACGTCGCCCAAACGAGCGGGCCGGCAAGGCTCCCAGACGGTTTGATTGCGCCGCTCAAACTTCCCAGCGTGTGCACCACCATCTTGGGGACGCCAGTGGTGCCGGAGGTGAACAAAATCCACTCCGTCTCATACTGCGATGTGCGATCAACGGCGCCGACCCAAACGCCGCGATCACAGCGCAAAACCAACGGCACATCCACGCCGCTTAACTCGTCGAATGGTCGGTCGGTGACTATCGCATCGACCTCCGCCGTCGCGACGACGTAAGGCAAGTGCACGGGATCGAGATCGGGAGGGCACAGCACCAGACGCCGTGCGATCCCGTCGAGCTCGATGAGCGCGAGTGCGGCGACGAGCTGGTCGGAGGTCGTGACGAGGACCGATCGACCTCGAATTTCGTCGAAGCGCGCGCCGAGTGCAGAGCCCGACGCGAAATCCGAGAGCGCGACGGTGCTATCGCTTGTCCAGAGCGACCGCTTGCCTCCGAGACCGGTGCCCGCGATCCCTTCCCACAGTGACGTGCTACGCAGTGGCATTCGCGTACATCTTCTCGTACATCTGCACGAAATCGCCAAACGTCACTGGGAACTGTGCGTCTTCTGACGCACTGAAGGGATCGATGCCCAGTGAGTCCTCGAGACGCGCGACCACGATCGCGAATGCCAGCGAATCCAGACCGGAGTCCATGAGTGCGCGGTCGTCGGTGAGCAGTGCGAGCTTGTGACGCTGCTCGGACGCAACCTGCTCGAACTGCGAGACGATCGTCGTTCTGATGCTTGCAGACATCGAAGTAACCTCGGGTGATCAGGGTTAGAGCGTTGACGTGGCCGTTGTCAATCGTTGGGCCGCGGTACTGCTGGTCGACACCACATTCGCCGAGCACGCATCGGTCAAGGCGTCGACGAGCGCACTGATGTCGTCCGGTGTCGCCTCGCCATGCGTTAGGCAGATTCGGATGACGTCACGTCCTTCGTACTTCGCGACGGCAATCCAGGCGCGACCGGAAGCGAGCACGCGGGCCGCGATCGTACGCGCGTCCGGCGCACCCTGTGGTGGCTCGACGCACAACACGGCAAGCAACGAGTCATTGCTGATTCGCCATTGCCGTGACGACAACGCTTCCCGCAACTGCGCGATGAGCGCGACGGAGCGCTCGACGTGCTGCGCGTAGCCAGGCCATCCAGCGGCGCCGAGCGAGAGAAACAAGCGCACGCCGAGGAAGCGCCGCGACCATTGCGCCGTGTTGACATACGGATCCACCGTCGCGGTGTTGGACGGCATGAATCCAGTGGACACCTGGAAGGTCGTCGACAAGATGGTCGGATCTCGCGTGATGAACATGCCGCAGCCCATCGTCGTGGCGAACCACTTGTGCGCGTCGATCGTGACCGAGTTCGCCCGCTCGATTCCTGCGAGCGCTCCATGCAGGCGCTCGGAGGCCAGTACAGCTCCCCCCCACGCTGCATCCACGTGAAGCCAGAGACCACGTTCGCGCGCGAGATCAGCGCAACGACCAATCGGATCGATCATACCAGCGTTCGTCGTGCCCGCCGTGGCGACAATCAAGAAAGGCACGCATCCACGCGCCGTGTCCTCGTCGAGCATCGCCGCGAGCGCGTCGGCGTCCATCCGTCCGGTACCGTCCGTCGGCACTTGCCTAACGGCAGTGCGGCCGATGCCGGCCTGATGGCCGATCTTCACCCAGGCGAGGTGACTCTCGCGCGAGATGTAAAAGACGGGCGGTCCGCTGAAGGCTCTAGCCCCTTCCAATGCGAATCCATCGTTCGCATGGGTTAACGCGCACAGTACCGCCGTATAGTTGGCGTCCGAGCCGCCTGACGTGAAATGTCCGGTTGACTCGTTCGGAAGACCGGCTTGCCGAG
>JANWKK010000278.1 GCA_025451425.1 Gemmatimonadaceae bacterium | reverse complement strand
TGGCGGTGCTGCTCGGCGTCACGAGCTCCCATCTTCAGCGTCACGCGTCTCCCGGCGGCCTAACGAACGTGACCGATGGCCTGTAAGCCCCCGGTTGCGGCGGCGGGCCGCTCGCTGCCCAGGCCCCCTGGCGGCATCCAGGATTCGACATTCTTGCAATTTTCCGCGCAGGTTGTAACACTACATGGTCGCCCGAAAGAGGCCGCGATGCGCATTCGTGCTATTGCAGCGATCGTCATCCTGCTCGTGCCAGCCGCACTGAGCGCTCAACGGATTCCCTTGCCCATCGGTCGCCGTCCGCCCCGAGGGGAGCCACTCCCGCCGACAGCGGGGCCAATTGCGAAAGAACAGGCCTACCGGCGCTGGCGACTGTCGGTCGAGAGCTACCCGATGGTCAGCTACTACCAAACGTCGGCCTTCGGGTCGTGGACCGAGCTCGGCATGGGTACGCGTGCCGACTATCTGATCAACCGTCACATGTCGGCGACGCTCGACATGACGTCGTCCTTAATCGGTAGCCCGTCCGTCGTGAACACAGCGGAAGTGGGGACGCGGCTTCATCCAGAGTGGGCGGAGCATCGGCTCTATCCGTACATGGACGTCCGCGTCGCCTACATCGCGGTGTTCAACAAGGAGTTCGGAACGATCGACAACAACTTCTCCAACCCGGTGGCGACGGGCACCTACGGCGCGCCGTACAGCCACGGATACGGCGCGATCGCAGGCGGCGGCTTCGAGTACTCGCTCACGCACTCGTGGTCGCTGACGACGGGAGCCTCGATCGTCTCGGCGTCGATGCAATCTCACGGGCTATCGAATTCCGTGTACGATGGGCCCTACCACATGACGGGTGTCCGGTACACCCTCGGCGTGCGGTACAATCCCGTAACGATGATCAGACAGGCCGGCGACATCCGTTGATGAGGACCTCTTCATAAACGGCCGGCGGCGAAAGCTGCCGGCCGTTTTGCTGTCGGACTAACAGGACAAACGCAGGTGTCATCCTGAGCGAAGCGAAGGATCTAGTCCGCGGTGTTAGTGGCGAGCCACGAGGAAGGGACAATAGATCCTTCGGTCGCTGCGCTCCCTCAGGATGACAAGTAGGCCTAGCTGTCGATCCGGCGACCTCCCGTTCGTTTAGACGATGAACAACGAACCGGAGGAGGTCCGATGAGTAAGATCGTCGCATTCATTCATCTCACTCTCGACGGCGTCATGCAGGGGCCGGGACGCCCGGGCGAAGACTGCCGCGATGGCTTCGAGCACAGCGGATGGGCGACGCCGTACAACGACGGCGCCATCGGCAAGACGGTCGCGCAGAGCATGGCGAACACGGGTGCTCTGTTGTTCGGCCGCAAAACGTACGAGGATTTCTATCGCGTTTGGCCAAGTCGAACGGACAGTCCATTCACGCCGGTGCTCAATAACTCACTCAAGTACGTCGCGTCGCGAACGCTCGGGGATCCACTGCCTTGGATGAATTCCAAGCTGCTGAGCGGAAACGCCGAAGACACCGTCGCCACCCTTCGCGCCCAACCAGGCAAGGACATTGTCGTCCTCGGCAGCGGTGTGCTCGTTCAATCGCTGCTGCGGCGCGATCTCGTCGATGAGTTAATACTCACGATTCATCCCATCGTCCTGGGCTCGGGGCGCCGACTCTTTCCCGATAGCGGGCCGATGGCGCCGCTTCGACTCGTGAATTCCGAGACGACGTCGAAAGGTGTCATGATCGCGACCTATCAACCGAAGACAACGTGACGCAATACCTGCTCAGCTTCTATCAACCAGAGGGTCGTCCGCCGACTCAAGTGCTCGAGCCGATGATGCGCGAGCTCGACGCAATCAATCGCGAGATGAAGGCCGCGGGCGCGTGGGTGTTCGCCGGCGGCCTGCATGACCCGAGCACGGCGACCGTGGCGCGCTATAAGAATGGCGAGGTGCTCATCACGGATGGTCCCTTCGTCGAGGCGAAGGAGTTCCTTGGCGGCGTCACGATCATTGACGCGCCCGATCTCGATGCCGCGCTCGGCTGGGCTGCCAAGTTTTCACGGGCGACGACGCTCGCAATCGAGGTGCGGCCGTTCCAGGAGACGAGGCGCTGATCGACATCGAGGGTGTGTTTCGAGAGGAGCATGGCCGCGCGGTCGCCGTGCTCACTCGCGTGTTCGGCGACATCGACATCGCCGAGGAGGCGGTGCAGGACGCGTTCGTCGCGGCGCTCGAGCGCTGGCCTTCGACCGGGATGCCGCCGAGCCCGGCGGGATGGATCATCATCACCGCGCGCAACCGTGGGATCGATCGCCTGCGCAGAGAGTCTATGCGCGACGACAAGTACGCGCAGGCGGCGCTCCTGCGCGAACGAGAAGAGACCATAAATGAGGAGGACGAGAGCGCCGTGCGCGACGATCAGCTGCGTCTCATCTTCACGTGCTGCCATCCGGCGCTCGCGCCGGCGGTACGCGTTGCGCTAACGCTGCGCCTACTCGGCGGCCTAACGACGACCGAAGTCGCCCGAGCATTCCTCGTTCCCGAAGCGACGATGGCCCAGCGACTGGTACGCGCCAAGGCCAAGATCCGCGACGCGCGGATACCGTATCGCATTCCGACGGCGCCGGAGCTACCGGAGCGACTAGGCTCGGTGTTGGCGGTGGTGTACCTGATCTTCAACGAAGGCTACAAGGCCAGCGAGGGCACGCAGCTGGTGCGCGACGATCTCTGCCGCGAGGCAATTCGACTCGGGCGCCTGCTCGGAGAGCTCGTGCCTAACGACCCAGAGGTCATTGGCCTCCTGGCGCTGATGTTGCTCGTCGAGTCGCGCCAGGAGACGCGCACGACGTCTGAGGGCGATCTCGTACTGCTGGCGGACCAGGATCGCACTCGGTGGAATCGGGACTTGATCGCCGAGGGGCAGGCCCTCGTCAGGCAATGTCTCGCGCTCAATCGGCCGGGCTACTATCAGATTCAAGCCGCGATCAACGCAGTCCACAGTGACGCACCGGCGGCGCGCGACACGGATTGGCGGCAGATTCTCGCGCTGTACGATCAACTTCTCGCGCTGACGCCGAGCCCAGTGGTCGCATTGAATCGTGCTGTTGCGCTGGCCGAAGTAGAGGGTCCTGCCGCCGCGCTCGATGTCGTGAACGCCCTCGACCTCGGCGGCGTCGTCTCGTTTCACGTCGTGCGAGCGGATCTACTGCGGCGCCTAGGACGCGTGACCGAATCCGTGGACGCTCTCGACATGGCCATTGCGCGCACCAGCAACCTGGCCGAGCGGAGCTTTCTCGAGCGTCGTCGCAATCGCGAACCCTGAGTGGCCGCTGACACCACTGGCAAAACGCTGAAACCACAGACGCGTTCCGTGTGCCGACTTGCTCCCGCTAGCCACCGAAAGATGATACTCGTCGGCCGCGGCACCGGCATCGCGAGGCGCGACCCAAGGAGAAGGGGATTACCCGGATGAACCGGATCGCTCCGCGTCGCGCCCGGAGATCGCTGCGCAACGACACTCGACGAGACTTTATTGAACGACCTCGGTCAGTTTCGCTCGTCCTGGCCGATCGTTGTGCAGTTCACAAGAAAGAGAATGTTGTGTGGCGATCGGCGCTTTGTCGCCACATGGAGCAATCCGGTTCATCCGGGCCATCCGAACCCCGCGCTGACCTATGGAACGAGGTGCTGGTCGCGTGCGGCGCGTTGTGTGATGGGCGTTCTCGGAATTCCGGTAAGAACTCAGCTCTGTCATCCTGAGAATGCTCACCGCCTGCGACGCTCTGTCTGCAGAACGACGATGCGATCGGGTTCGTCACCCGGAGCGGGAAATAGCGTCAGCGAGATCCCGTTTGGCCCTTGTGTCATGTCGACGCGCTCGCCGGTCCCTAACATCGACGCGCGGACAACTCGCGCTCCGACGCTCGGGATCGAGAGAATGCCGTCGGGCCAGTCGAGAACGTGTACGAAGACAGAATCGCCGCGTTGCGTCGTCACTCCCCAGCTGCGTGGCGGAATCGGACCGCCGCGCGTGCCGTAAATCGCTGTACCGTATCGCGCGAGCCAGTCGCCTAACGCCTGGAGGCGATCGACGGCTTCGGGTTGAATCGTTCCGTCTGGCCGCGGACCGATGTTCAGCAGCAAGTTGGCATCTCTGCCGGCAGCGCGAACGAGGTAGGCGATCAGCTCGCGCGGCGACTTCCAGCTCGTGTCAGTGATATTGAAGCCCCACGAGCCGTTCATCGTCAATGACGTCTCGAGGGGGAGCGAGCCTATTTCGCGCGTGTTGAACCCTGCGGTGTTCGCGCCGGGCAGGTCCTGTTCGAAGGTCTGCACGTCCTCGCCCGGCAATGGTGCCTGATGATGATTCGGAACGATGAGCGTGCCCGGCTGAAGGGAGTGAATCAATGCGTAGGTGCGCTCGAGTCTCCAGTTCGCCTCGGGCTTGTCCCACATACCGTCGAACCAGATGCCACCGATGGGACCGTAGTTCGTCAGCAGCTCGGTGAGCTGCTGGTCCATGAAGTCGAGGTAGCGATTCCAGTCGCCACTCTCGGGACGTCCGGATGCATGGCCGGTGCGGCCACGGGGCCAGTAGTCGGCGTTGTGCCAGTCGAGTTGAGAATAGTAGAAAAAGAGCTTGATCCCCTGTCGGTGGCATTCATCGGCCAGCGCCTTCAGGGGGTCGCGCGCGAATGGCGTCCAGTCGACGATGTCGTAGCGCGTCGCGCGCGTCGCGAACATCGAGAAACCATCGTGATGCCGGCTGGTGATCGTGATGTAGCGGACGCCCGCGCGCTTGGCGAGTGTCACCCACTCGTGCGCATCGAACCGAACAGGATTGAACGTCGAGGCGAGCCATTCGTACTTGTCGACGGTGATGCCGCGATTCTGCATCACCCATTCGCCCTGTCCGAGAAGACTGTACACGCCCCAGTGGATGAACATCCCGAACTTCGCATCGCGAAACCATGCGCGCGCGGCGGAACGCTCCGCCGGGATGTCGTTCGGCGCCACCTGCGCCCGCACGGCGGAGCGTGTGGTCAGGAGCAGGCCTAGGATAGCGGCGACGCGGTTTACGCTCGGCATGTATCGCGTATTCTCAACTCTCCTCTAAACAAGCGTACTGGCAGGCGGCCCGGCACGTGTGAGAAAGACGCTCGCACCGGCGGCATGATTTGGAAACGCCCGCACGTACTGCTCCAACCACCCCGGAACAAAATCGTGTGCGTCGGACGCTCGCACCAGAGCGTAGACGCTGCCACCAAAGCCGGCGCCGAACGCCGACGCGGCGACGGCGCCCGACGCACGAGCGATGCGCACCAATGACATCGTCTCCGGGATCTGGTTGCCGAGCAATCGCTCCGCAGCTGCCTGCGACTCGTCGACGAGCGCACCGAGCCGATCGAGATCACCCGCAGCGAGCGCGTCGCCGGCCTCGTGAACCAGACGAGATTCGTCATGAAATTGCTCGACACGGTCGAGCGTATCTTGACGATCCTTCAACAGCTCGCGAAAGCCGGCGATGCCGTTAGGCGCCTCGGCCAGCGCGGCGCTGAGCGTTGGAGCGCGGCTGCCAGTTGCGTCGCGCCATGCCTCGAGCGCCGCGGTCGCGAGGGCCGAAGCACGATTGTATTGCTCGAGGGCGCCCCCTGTCTTCGCCGCCGCCACTCCGCTCGCGGCCACCGCAAACACGAAGTCGTTAGGAAGCGGCACCACACGCTCGAAGCACACTGGGAGGTACGTGTACTGCACCAGCGCGCCGGCCCGGCTACAAAGAATTGCCGTATGATCCTGGCTCCCGCCCAGTGTCCCGACGCCTGTATCGCCGGCAAGGCTTCCATAGCCGGACCCGTTCTCGACCGCGCCGAGGTAACCCGCGAGTTCCTCGACGCCCGGGATCGCCGCGTGATATTCCGGACGCGCCGCCAGACCGTTCGCGTCGGACAGCGCGAGAAAGCTCGCGACAATGAGTGCGCTCGAGCTGCTCAACCCCGCCGCGGA
>JANWKK010000277.1 GCA_025451425.1 Gemmatimonadaceae bacterium | reverse complement strand
TCGCGAGCGCGGTGACGGCCGTCGTGCTCAAGACGGTCCTCGGCGCGATGCCGGCGAGCCGCGAGATCATCGAAGGGCTGACGTTGCTCGTCGCCGTCGCGGTACTCTTCTCGGTGAGCTACTGGCTCATTTCGCGCGTCGAAGCCGCGAAGTGGCAGCAGTTCATTCGAGAAAAAGTGAACAGCGCTCTTTCGCACGGCGGCGGGAAAACGCTCGCGTTCGTTGCGTTCCTTGCAGTCTATCGAGAGGGCGCGGAGACGGCGCTGTTCTATCAGGCGCTCTTCGACGAGGGGCCACGCGTCGCCTTGCCGATCTCACTTGGAATCATCCTCGGCTTCGCCGCGCTGGCAGTGATCTTCACTCTTTTTTATCGGTACGGCGTCCGCATTCCGCTACGTCCCTTCTTCAGCGTCACGAGCGTGTTGTTGTACTACATGGCGTTCGTCTTCATGGGGAAGGGTGTCCGCGAGCTGCAGGAAGGCAACGCGATGCCGATCACGCTGATTCCGGGCTTCCCGCACGTGGAAGCGTTAGGCTTGTACCCAACGTGGCAAACCGTTTTGGCGCAACTGATTCTCCTGGCGCTGTTCGTGTTTGCGCTCGCGAAGACGTTCTGGCCCAAGCGTTCGGTTGCTCTGCCAACGGTATTGCCCGACGCGAAGCCCGTCGTCGATCTCGCCGCCGAGCTCACGGCGCTTCGCGAGGATAACGAGCGGCTTCGCTCTCGGCTTGCTGCGCTAGAGGACGCAGTGGCGCAAGAGAGCGAAGTGGCGAGTGACGAGTGACGCGTGGTGAGTCACTAATCACTCGCCACTAGCTGCTCGCGACCTTAGGCGCGTAGATCCCGGGCTTCTCCGCCGTCACCTCGCGCCGCCACCAAATCCAAGCGAATCCGGCCACAACGAAAACGATCGCGATCAGCTGGGCCGTCGTGAGCCCGCCGTAGAGGAAGCGGTCGTCCTTCGCACGCAAGAACTCGACGAGAAAGCGCTCGGTGCCCGCGAGCACGCAGTACACCCCGAATAGCCATCCCTCGGCGTGCTTGTGATCGCGGAGCCGCCACAAGATGCCGAACATGACCAGGCCCAGCGCGACCTCGATGAGCTGTGTCGGATATACGGCCACGACAGTGTTGGGATTCATGCCTACAGGGAACTGCACACCGAAGTCGTGATTCATGAAGCCCACGGTCGACGGAGGCGCGCCATTCGGGAACTCGACGGAGAGAAAACCGCCCGGCCATGGCTTGCCGTAGTCGTCACCTACTGCCCAGCAACCCGTACGACCGACAGCGTACGCTGCCGCCACTGCCGGTGCGCCGACGTCGAAGATTCGCAACATTGGAATCTTCTTCTTCCAGATGACCAGCATCACGGCGAGAGTTCCGCCAATCAAGCCGCCCCAGAATACGAAGCCCGAGCGCGTAAACAAGGCATCCCAATTCCCGAGCACGACGACATAGTAGAGTTTTGCGCCGAGCAAGCCGCCGATGACGGCAGCGAAGATCATGTCGCTCACCGGCTCCGGATCGTAGCCGCGGCGAGTGAGCTCGCGTTGGCCGACGTTCTGCGCTACGACGAACGCCATGAGCACGGCCACGCCGAACCCGGTGAAGGTCAGGGGCCCGACGGTGTACGACAGCGGATGGTGGATGATTGGATCGGCGAGTGTCATGTACGTGCAAGCAGTTTAATAGGCAGAAAGAGCAGGAGGGAGCGCAGTGAGCCCCGGAAGGGCGAGCGACGCAAAAGCATTGAGGTCGAGCGCCGAACGTTCACCGCGCTCCAGGTGAAACAAGCCAGCGCGCGCGATCATGGCTGCGTTGTCGGTCGCCAGGCGGGCACTGGGGGCGAACACATGCGCGTCGAGCGCCCCGCATCGTTCGCGCATGGCGGCGACGAGCGTACCATTGCCTGCGACGCCGCCGCCCAGAACAACGCGCGATCGCTTGAATTGGCGCACGGCGCGTGCGGTCTTCTCGACGAGCGTTTCGATGAGCGCGTCCTGAAAGGCCGTAGCGATCGCAGCGCGGACGGGCGCCGTGAGCGGCGTCGTCGCCGTCGTCTCACGAACAGCGTTCAGCACGGCGGTTTTCAATCCACTAAACGAGACATCGTAATAGTCGGCGTCGCCTGGTCGTTGATCACGCCGTAGCATCGGCCGCGCGAAGCGATAGCGCTTGACGTCGTCTCCGTAGGCGCCGCCGCTAGCCGCACGCTCGATCGCCGGGCCCCCTGGATACGGAAGCCCGAGGAGCTTCGCGACCTTGTCGAATGCCTCCCCAGCGGCGTCGTCGCGCGTGCGGCCGATCAGTCGATAACGTCCCCAGGCTTCGACGTCGAGCAGCAAGGTGTGTCCGCCAGAGACGAGAAGCGCGGTGAATGGTGGCACGGCTTCGCGCTGCTCGAGCGTCGTCGCGAAAAGGTGACCCTCCATGTGGTGCACGCCGACGACTGGAACGTCGAGCGCATACGCCAACGCCTTCGCGAAGCTCACGCCGACGAGCAGCGCACCGACGAGTCCAGGTCCATTCGTGACCGCGACCGCGTCCAGCTGCTCGCGCGTAACCCCAGCATCACCGATCGCACGCTCGACCACGGGCACGAGGGCCGTCACGTGTGCGCGCGACGCGATCTCCGGCACGACGCCACCGAATATTCGATGCACGTCCTGCGAGAGAATCACGAGCGATTGAATCACGGTGTCGTCGGCGGCGCCGTTCAGTACTGCCGCCGAGGTCTCGTCGCACGACGTCTCGATTCCCAGGACCCGCATCGGACGTTAGTGCTTCGTCGCGGTCGTGGCACTCGCGGTCGCCGGCGCCGAAGGCACGAGGTGTACCTTCACCTGTGACGGCTTTACGCGCAGACCGAGACGCGTCGTGTCGATGTCGACGAGATGGGGAAGGGAATCGGTTGCCGGAATTGCGACACGGACCGTCGTCACGAACTCGAGCCCGAGCACGCGCTGACGCGGTCCGCTGACTTCGACTTGATCGGGATCGAGGCGCACCGCGACCGGAGCGGACGGATGCAACGTGTCGCTCTCGACCTGTACGCTCGAATGCACCGGCACGACGCGTGAGCTCGTTGACTCGAAGCGCAGGGTCACACTGCGCGGCTCGACGCCTCGCACGATCGCGTCCACTCCAGGCGGCAGCTCGACATCCGACGTCGACAGATCCACGACGACTGTATCCGGCGAGTTCGCGGCGATCTGTCGTCTAATGAGAAGGGGATGCGCGAAGAGTTTGAGGAGCTCCTGCGGCGTGCCGACAACGAGCGCATGAATCGTCGGCGGCGGATCCTTGAGCACGAGCGAGCTGTCGAGCTGCGGCGCGAACTGCACGTCAACGAGATCCTGATTTGGTTCTTTAGCGGTCACGAGGAACCAGAGCACGATCGCGATGAGGAGCGCCGTACCCTTGAGCGCCAGCCGTTGGGTGAACGCCTCGAGGAGCCGCCGCCGCCAGGTCATGATGAGCCGCTGGCTGGCACCGTTCTCCGTCTGCGAAGTCGGCGGCCCTTGCATGCGCGATCAGTCCGTGGGCCTCGCGCCTAACAACTCGTCGAATAGCGCGCGACTCGAAGGTGAATTCCAATCGGCAGCTGAGATCCATTTCTTGCGGATCGTGCCCCCACGGTCGATGACGAAGCTTTCGGGATAGCCGGTCGTCTGATATGCGCGCTCGATCTGATGCGTCGGGTCGTGCAGAATCTCGAAGGTGAGACCGAGACTCTTCGCATACGCGCGGATCGAGTCTTCGGGTACGGCGTCGTCGATGCTTACGGCGACAATGTGCACGCCGCGCGGTCCGTACGTGCGATACAGCTCCTCCATGCTCGGCATCTCGACCTTGCACGGCTCGCACCAGGTCGCCCACACATTGAGCAGGATCACCTTGCCGCGATAATCCGCGATCGTGCGTGTTGCGCCCGAGGCGACGTCCTTAGCCTTGAACGTCGGCGCGGCTGACCCGACGGCAACTGGAAAAAGGTCGTCGGCAAACAGCTTCACCCCGGCGAACAAGCCAGCGCCGAGGAGAGCCACAACGGCCCCAACGATCATCCACTGTTGTCTGACAGTCATCGTCCAACGCTCCACGCTCTACGCACCGCGCTCAACTCTGATCATACACTCACAACGCATTGATCTCGCAGCGCGGTGATCTCGCTCTGAGGGTCCTTCGCCGAGAATATCGCATGTCCAGCCACGAAGGTGTCGGCCCCGGCCCGCCAGCAGCTTCCAATGGTGTCGCGCGCGATGCCGCCGTCAACCTCCAGCGCTGCACGACTTCCCGCCTCGGCCAATATCTGCCGCGCTCGTCGAATTTTGTCCATCGAGTGCGGTATGAACTCCTGCCCTCCAAATCCGGGGTTTACTGTCATGATCAAGAGCAGATCCAGATCCGCCAGCACCTCAACGATACCCGTTAACGAGGTCGAAGGGTTCAAGGCAACGCCGGCGCGGCAACCGACCTCACGAATACGGATCAGCTGGCGCTGCAGGTGGGGCGATACCTCGGCGTGAATCGTAATCCCCGTCGCGCCTGCGGCGGCAAAGTCGTCGAAGTATCGCTCGGGCTGCACGATCATCAGGTGGCAGTCGAGCGGCAGGTCCGTCAGCCGCCGGACTGTCTCGATGACCTTGGTACCGAAAGTGATGTTCGGGACGAATTGCCCATCCATTACATCGATGTGAATCAGATCCGCACCTCCGGCCTCGCACGTCGCGATCTCGTCGGCGAGACGGGCGAAATCCGCCGAGAGAATGCTTGGCGCTATACGCGGGGCGTGGACATGCATGGCCACGAAGGTCTCTCCGGTTAGGATCCGACGCGCACCGTGATCTTGGACCCCGCAGGCACCTGAGCTCCAGCAGCCGGCGACTGCGACATGACCATCGCACCGCCATCGGGTTGCCCGCCGTTAGGCGTTGCGACGTCGCCGACGGCGAGGCCGAGTTGCTGAAGAAGCTGCCTCGCCTGCGCGAAGCTTCGACCGACGACATCGGGAACCTGAATCGTCGCCGGTCCGCCACTGAGGACAAGGGCGACCGGTCCGGGGATCGGCGTCTCCGTCCCCGGACGCGGGCGCGTCTCGAGCACCTCGCCCCGTGCTGTCTGACCAGGC
>JANWKK010000276.1 GCA_025451425.1 Gemmatimonadaceae bacterium | reverse complement strand
CGTGAGGGCGCTCCGAAGGTTGCCGTGATTTCCGAGGGCGTCGCGAAGCGCTTCTGGCCGACTCAGAACGTTATCGGGAAGCGCTACCACGGGGTCGGCGAGAGCCCGGATTCGTCCGTCACCATCGTCGGTCTCACACCCGATATCCATTTCAAGGAGTATCGCGAACCGACTCCAATGGTGTTCAGGCCATTCCGGCAAGTTTACGCGCAGGGGTACTTCGTCATCAAAACGCGCGGCGCTGCGACGGCATCGCTCGCGATCATCCGCCGAGCGGTTGGCGACGCGGGGCCTAGTGCACAATTGGCAAATGCTCAATCGATCGACGATCTGATCGCGCCGCAGCTCGCGGGTCCGCGATTCGAGACGTTGTTGCTCTCCGTTTTCGCTGGCGCCGCGCTCATGCTGGCGGCGATCGGGCTCTACGGCATCACGGCCTCCGCGGTGAGTCAACAGACGCGCGAGCTGGGTGTCCGCCTCGCGCTCGGCGCGACGCCCGGCGGTTTGCGAACCATGGTGCTGACGCAAGCGCTGCGTGTGGCCGCCGCGGGCGCCGTTATCGGCTTGATCGGCGCCGTCATCGCATCGCGATTCCTCACGAGCATGCTCTTCGGTGTCAGTCCATTCGACCCGGTGACGCTCGTGGGCGTGTCAGTATTGCTTCTATTTGTCAGCGCGGTCGCAGCGTACTTGCCTGCTCGACGTGTCACCACGATCGATCCGGCCCGAGCGCTTCGATCGGATTGAGCACCAAAAAACGGGGCGCGCCAGTCCGGCCACAATGACAAAGGGTGGTACGGATGCAACAGACAAGGGCCGGATGCTTCGGATCGCTCCGCGATCACACACAACTCCTCACGCCACGAGCCGTGACGATCTTGTGAAGGGCATACCAGTCAGGTTCGTAGCTCGTGGCCCACCGAGGTCGTTCACAAGCATTCGTCCCGGCTCGTGGCGAGTGGAGTCTGGGCTCGTGCGAGGATCGATCCGTCGCACCAGTTGACTCCGTCGCATCCGTACCACCCCTTTTCATTGTGGCTACCTCGGCGCGCCAGCGCCACGGTTAACGGAGTGGGACTCGCATCCGGTGGACGCGCGATGTCGGTTGTCTAGAATTACGGATTTAACGCTTCTCGGTCGTCCCATGAATCTCAGCATTCGCCAACTGACACCGGATCTGTGGCCCGCGCTCGAAGACCTCTTTGGGCCGCTCGGCGCGTGCAACGGTTGCTGGTGCATGTACTGCCGGATCGGGAGCGAGTACAAGCGGCGTCCGCGCGCGGCGAACAAAGCAGACCTTCGTGAGATCGTTAGGCAGGGACCGCCGCCGGGGCTGATCGCGTTCGACGGCGATCACGCCGTTGGGTGGTGCCAGCTCACGCCGCGCGACGCCGTGCCGTGGCTCGACCGCACTTGGCGACTCGCGCGCGTCGACGACAAGGCGGTGTGGTCGCTCTCCTGCTTGTACATCCGGAAAGCCTACCGGCGGCGTGGCGTCAGCACGGCGCTGATCGAGGAAGCACTGCGGGTCGCCAAGCGAGCAAAGGCGCCGGCCTTGGAAGCATATCCCTTCGACGCCGCGGTCTCGCCAAGCTCGACGAGTACTGGCTATGCGTCGACGTTTGCTCGCTTGGGCTTCGAGACCGTTGCGCGACGCATTCCGGCGAGACCCATTATGCGTCACGACCTGAAGAGAATCTCGTAGCGCGTCCGCTGAGCTGGAGGCGACAGTGACGTTCAACGCCGCTGCACTGCAATTCCTTCGAGGTCTTGCCGCGCTTAACGACAAGGTGTGGTTCGAGGCGCATCGGAGCGACTACGAGCAAGAGGTGCGCGACCCGATGCGCGAGCTCATCGAGGAAATGCTCATGCGCTTTCGCGGGTTCGCTCCGGAGATCGGAGGCGACCCGAAGCGATCCATGTTCCGGATCAACCGCGACACACGGTTCTCGAAGGACAAGTCGCCGTACAAGACCCACGCCGCCTGCTGGTTCCACCATCGCGGAGCCAGTAGACGGGTGGGGAGCGACGGCGACCAGGGAAGTGCCGGCTTCTACTTCCATCTCGAACCGGGTGGCCGGTCGATGCTCGGCGCCGGTATCTGGATGCCGCCACGGCCGCAGCTGAACCGAATCCGGGACGCCATCGCGGAGAAGCCGGCGCCGTTCGACCGCATGGCGCGAGCAATTCCCAAGCGCTTCGGGGGCATCGAGGAGTACTCGGTGCTGAAGCGCATGCCGCGGGGATACCCGGAGGATCACCCCGCGGCAAAATGGCTGAGGTATCAATCGTTCACGAGTGGACGCACGTTAGCAGATACTGATGTGACCACCAAACGATTGCCGGCGCTGCTGGCCCGCGAATACGAGGCGCTGCTGCCGCTTGTGCGATGGGTGAACGGAGCTCTGGGCCTGCGGTCATAAGTGGCGCCGGTTAGACGGGCTTTGTGCTAAGTTGGGCCTGGCTGCACTGACCTTCAACGTGCGAATTGTGACCTGCGGCGGCTGTCAGTCCTATCAATCCATCTTCGACGAGAGGCACGCGGGGAATGATCTCCGGCGCTATCGCAAAGGAGGCCCCGACAAGACAACCCGTCTGCTGCTGGACGCACTGAAGGCAGAAGATGTGCGCGGCGCTTCGGTGCTCGACGTGGGCGCGGGGATCGGTGTCGTGCAGAACGAGCTCCTCGCGGCCGGAGCCCGTTCCGCCACTCACGTCGATGCGACGACCGCGAACATTCGAGCAGCGAAAGAGGAAGCCACGCGCCAGGGCCACACCGATCGAGTCACGTTCCTTCAGGGTGACTTCGTGGCGCTTGCCGCGGAAATTCCAAAGGCCGATATCGTGACGCTCGACCGAGTCATTTGCTGCTACCCGGACATGGAGCAGCTTATCTCGGCCTCGGCGTCTCGGAGTGGTCGGCTCTATGGCGCGGTGTTCCCGCGCGAGCGCTGGTTCAGCAAACTGATAATCGCGCTCGAGAATGCCTTTCGCCGCGTGCGTGGCAACGCCTTTCGGAGCTACATCCATCCGGTGCGTGCAATTGACCAGGCGATACGACGGCAGGGTCTCAGCCTTCGCGCCACGCACGACACGCTCGTGTGGCGAGTCGTCGTTTACTCACGCTCAGTGATCACCTAACGAGGGACGAGCGCCGCCAGCTTCGCGAAGAGCTCCTCGGCAAGCGAACAGAGGCGCTCGCCATTGGCCGCGCCGCGATCGATGTGATCGATGATGATGCCAAGCACGGCGACATCGCGCCGCGTCAGTTTCCGGCGATCGTCATCGGGCAGCGCATCGTTCGCGAGCGCGATCAACGCATGTAACTCGTCGGACCCACTGACGCTTACTACGTCATTGTCAGGATCGCGGACCACGAGATGCGTTTCGTCGTTCAGGACATCGATGCTCACCGCTCCGGATCGACGTTCCCGCCACTCGGTCGCCGTGAGCGCGGGACGAATCTCGTCAGCCCTTTTCTATCGTGGAGCCGGATTTTCGACAACGCACCGCCTCACCGGCGCGAGAGAGTCCCACATCGTGGATCATACGATGGCAAATGACATGAAATTGATGGAGAATTCCCGGCACCGGGCGCGCGTCAACCTAATAAGCAAGGCTGACGCCACGATGACAAAAAAGCGATTTGTCCGGCCAAACTGCCGATTCCGGGACTTGCTCGGCCGCGACGCGCTTCCTTCCTATCGCAGCGCGGCGAAGAGCTCCTCGTGACCGTGGAGAATTCGCGCCGACTCGTTAGGGTTCGGCTCGAGGCTCCATTCGCCACGCTCGTGCGTGCCGCCGAGGATGATCCCGTCCTGACGCGGCATCATATAGAGATCCCCGGGGCCGATCGTGATGTAGTCGACCTCCGGCTGAGGCGCGAGCACGGTGAGCTGTCCTTTGATCGGGAGCACGTCCGGATCGTTGAACAACTTGCCTGCCGCCAGCCCGGTGCAGTTCACGATGACGGGTTCTCCGAGCGCGACGATCGAGCGAGCGTCGGCGAACTCGCGAAGGACGACGCGGCCGCCGGCGATGCGAAAATCCTGCAACACGGCCGCGAGGTAGATCGACGGCTCGATGTGCATCGTCAGAAATCGTGACGTGTGAAGACTCGGGAAGGGACTCTCATCCGGAGAGAGAACTGTGCGCGGAAGGAGATCGCGCAGGTGCGTTGCTTCCCAGCCTCCGCCAGCCGACGGCGTCGCCGGTGCCGTCGAGAGCGAATAGTTCTCCCGCCACGTGATGCCGTACTTGGCGCCAACGAGATTTTGGTAGTAGCGATAGGCGAATCGCGACGCGCGCATGTACTGCGCCTCGAAGGCCGGCGTCGCGAGCTCGGAATCGACGACGGTGACCGGCGACCACTGCGCGCCGGCGATGTTGGAGGTCGTGTTCGGCGGTAGGTCACGCGCGTAGATCGTGACGGCGAAACCACGATCCTGGAGTAGACGCGCGGTCGCGAGGCCGACCGCACCGCAGCCGACAACCGCGGCCTGCCGCTGCGCCGACGCCATCGCCAGCTCCGCGGCCATATCCGCCGTGCCCCATGACAGCGAGACACCGCCTCCACCATGCCCATAGTGATGGATGAGAATCTTCTCATCGAGGGAATCAGCGCGCACCAGAAACCCGGTCCGTCGGAACGGCCGCAGGCCGACCACCTGTCGGATGACTCGGTCCTCGGCAACGCGTACGGGAGGCAGCCGCCGGCGAGCACGTCGACTCGACTCGCTCGCGCCGCGAAGCGGCATGCACGCGCCGAGGGCCTGTGCACCACAGACAACGGCCATCCATTTCAGCGCCGTACGTCGCGAAAGCGCCGGCGGGTGCGATCCGTCGGATGGTGAAGTCGTTAGGCGTGCCCTGCTGGATGGCGAGTCCATACATGGTGTTGATTGCGGCTCGATCTGCACCTCAGACCGTCGCTGATTCCGAATGGTGGCAACCATCAACTGCCTTGAACACGGAAAAGGCCGGAGAACAGCCCGGAAACTGCTCGATAGAACAAAAGAGCGTTGGCGACCTTTTTAACAAGATCGCCAACGCTTTTCTGCTTTATCCGGCTGTTTCCGGGGCTGCTATCCGGCCTTTCCCGTGTTAAAGCAGTTTAATGTTTGCACGCCCGTGAGCTGGTGTCGGTTCGCCAACGCGCCAATCTGATGCGCTCAAAAGAGGATTCCGAAGCTCACCGGCACCGACTGGATGGACTTCATGTCGGTCATCCCGTGCTGCGTATACACGTTCTGCACGCGTCCTTCGACGAACGCGGAAAGGCGCCCAATGCTGATCGCCAATCCAGCCCCGCCATCGAGACCGAAGTTGAACTGCGACGTCGACGTGGAGGGTCCGCTCGTCGGTGTCAGCGAATTCATGACGTTGAATCCACCCACGCCCGCGAGCACATACGGACGCACGGGACCGTGAAGCAGGTCGATCTGAGTTCCGGCAACGCCGCCGAGGATGTTGCTCGAGCCGGTTTGAGATGCCTGAAGCGCCTGGGCCAGGTCGAAATGCTGGTAGCCCAGATTCAACCGAAGAGGGAAGCCGCCGAGGTTGAAGAGCAGGAATCCCTGTCCCTGGACTCCGTTCTTGAAGGCGTTACGAGCGTCGGCCGTGGGAACGACGACGCCCCCAGCGAATCCGATTCGAACCAGGTGTTGTTCGGCCATCTGTGCTCGAAGCGTCCCGGCCTGGGTCAACAGGATCGACGAGAGCGCGATCGGGAGTGCAAATGACGTTCTCATGGTGCCATCCTCCGTTGTGAGTGCGGCGGATGGTACGACGCGAGGATCAGCGCGACCTCACGTGCAAATCATCTTGGATGATTTTGGCCTGTTCCGGGATCTGGCCGTCGCTTTCGTGGTAGCGTTCACGCATCTCACCCATGACAGCGAGCCCAGACGCGAGAGGCACGCTGCGAGCACCCGGAAATCACAGAACCACCTCAGCGATCAGAGTCAGCAGCGAGAGGTGAGACAAACAGCTCAGCCAGGAGCGGGATTGATCCGAGCGATGGCCATGAGCGGTGATGGTCCTGGCGACTCACGACGAATGAGATTTTGCCGCTCACCGCTGCGCTGAGCTCTCATCTCTCGCCGCTAGCTCTCATAGCTGAAATAGTTCTCTGATCTCTGTACGCTCTCGGCTTGCCTCTCGCCTCTGGGCTCGCTGTCGTGGGTGAGATGCCGACACGGCGATTAGAAAGGGCCAAAACTGAGCGCTCAGATCTCATGACAGAGCGCTACCGATCGACGGCAAAGCGATCCCGCGCGAGGTCGACGACGCGTTCACGTATCTCTGCAGACGGCTTCTCGGTGCTGTAGAGGTACGCGATAATCGATCGAGGCACGGCGTCATCCAGGATGCACCAGCGTTCGAGGCGCTGCCCGTCGATTGCCATGGTTGCGCCATTGCCGTGCAGCGTCATCGGACGCAGCCCCCGTCGGTCCGTGTAGATCCAACATTCTGACATGACACGGCGCCCTTCAGTATAGTCCTGCGACGCAACGGCTGTATTGCCTGGCTCCATGAACGTGCTCCGAGACACGGGAGGACGTAAGCGTCGTCCTCGTTTCCCAAATATCGGACGCGGACCCGCATTCTTGAGGGGCGCGGGATGCGGGCTGAGGGCGTGAGGGCGTAAGGGCGGCTCGAAAACGGCGCTGTGGAGTGCGGGCGCAGTGACTGCGCCCGCTAGTGATTTGGTTCGCCACGCACCACGCACCACGCACCACGCATCACGCCATCTCTAATTCAGCCTTCGCCGGCCAGATCACGCCGTCGCATGACCGGTTGCGACACTTGTAATCAGGCGCCTTCGGATTGCGCTTTGAAAACCGGTTATCCCACATGCGTCCGCCGCACTTCGGGCAACTCGGTTCATCGAGCGCGAGCGGACCGGTGGCTGGACCGGCGAACGTCGGCTCGACTTGCAACGCATCGCTCGAGAAATCGTTGCTTCGCTCGCCGCGGTCGCGCTCGCGTGCCTCGGAGCGTGCCTGACGACGCGCGTAAACCGCCGCCGGGTCTTCGAGCGGCTTCGCGTAACGACCGTCCCCGTCGACCTGCACCCAATTCTGCTCGAAGCCGTAGAGCTCGTGCGCGATCCCGAAACGGACGGCGGCACGCTTGAACGCGTCCGTCGCCGCAGCTTTGTAGTCGCGCCCCGTCCCGACGTCTTCGCGGATCACGCCGAGGATCTGAAGGCGTGCCTTGAACGAACACGTCTGCTCACCATTCTCGTCCTGTCCTGCGAGCGCCGGCAACAGCTCGAGCGTCAGGTCCCATTCACCGGGAACGACGCCGTCGAGCCGCTCACGCACCGTGTTCGCGTCGATGTAGGCGACGAAACGGGCGACGAACTTCTCATCGCGTTGAACCGCCTTGCCATCCTGGCGCCAGGAGATGACGCCTGCCGGAAGCGGCGCAGAAAGCTTCGACCAGATGTCCATCTTGTCCATGTGTGTCTCGTGTCGTGCGATCATGCTCTCATCCCACCGTTGTTGATGCGTCCGATGTGCTGCCTGTCAGCCTCTCTCAATCCGTTTTGCCTGTCCCACTGCGGGGCATTCGACGCCATGTTCGCAGTACCAGCCGTGTCTTCGATCGAGAAAGACGAGATGCGCTTTCGCGGCACCGTCCGCCGTTTCGTCGACACGAAAGAGCCGTTGTACCGACGTGCCCTGCCCGCACTTCTCCTGCGCGTTCAACTCCCGCACGCGAAACTGAGCCGCCAGCGTCTTTGCTGCAGCTGGCTTCGCCTTGGCGCGGCCACGAATCCGATCGCCGGACACGCTCCCTCCGCGTGCTGCCGGCGTCCGCGCAGGCT
>JANWKK010000275.1 GCA_025451425.1 Gemmatimonadaceae bacterium | reverse complement strand
CGACGACAACGTGGTGATCGTTTGCTCGATCGAGAATCTCGATCCGATGGGAGTACACACCGGCGATTCCATCACCGTCGCGCCGGCGATGACGCTCACCGATCGCGAGTATCAGGTGATGCGCGACGCTGCGGTCGCAATCATTCGAGAAGTTGGCGTCGAGGCGGGCGGTTGTAATATCCAGTTCGCGGTGAACCCGCGCGACGGTGAGATGTTCGTCATCGAGATGAATCCGCGCGTCTCGCGCTCGTCGGCCCTCGCCTCCAAAGCGACAGGCTTCCCGATCGCGCGCATCGGCGCCAAGCTCGCCGTGGGCTACCGGCTCGATGAGATCGCGAACGACATCACGAAGACGACGCCGGCGTCGTTCGAGCCGGTACTGGACTATGTCGTCGTCAAGATTCCGCGGTTCGCGTTCGAGAAGTTCCCAAACGCCGATCCGCGCCTAACGACCCAAATGAAGTCGGTCGGCGAGGCGATGGCGATCGGTCGCACCTTCAAGGAGGCGTTCCAAAAGGGTCTTCGCGCGCTCGAGACTGGACGATTCGGCTGGAACGTGGCGACGCGCTCGCGCGACGATGGGCTGCAGGATGATTCGGTGGAAGCGCTTCAGGGTGCGCTGCGACAGCCCACGGCCGAGCGCATCTTCCAGGTGAAGCGCGCGCTCGAGCGGGACATGACCATTCAGCAGGTGTACGAGCTCACGGCCATCGATCCCTGGTTCCTGGGCCAGATGCAGGAGCTGATCGACGCCGAGCGGCGTTACGCGTCGGCGCGGACGGTGACGCCGACGATGTTGCGCGACATGAAGCGCATGGGCTTTTCCGATCGCCAACTCGGCGATCTCCGCGACGAAGCAGAGGACAATGTGCGGCAGCGCCGTTGGTCGTTAGGTATCCGGCCGGCGTACAAGATGGTCGACACATGCGCGGGTGAATTTCCTTCGGCCACGCCCTACCTCTACAGCAGTTATGATGAGGAGAGCGAATCGCCGCGCAGCGGCAGGCAGTCGGTGGTGATTCTGGGCTCCGGCCCGAATCGCATCGGCCAGGGCGTCGAATTCGATTACTGCTGTGTGCGTGCCGTGATCGCCCTACGCGAGCAAGGGTACGAGACGATCATGATCAACTCCAATCCGGAGACCGTCTCGACCGACTTTGATACCTCCGATAAGCTCTACTTCGAGCCATTGACCTTTGAGGACGTGCTCGAGATCGTGGAGCGGGAGAATCCGGTCGGCGTGATCGTGCAGCTCGGCGGTCAGACTCCGCTCAAACTCACTCGGCGTTTGGAAGCCGCCGGCGTGCATGTGCTTGGCACGAGTCCCGACTCGATCGACATCGCCGAAGACCGGCGGCGCTTCGAGCACATTGCCAGCGACCTTGGACTCAATCAGCCGCCTAACGGCACCGCGACCCGCGTTGCTGAGGCGTTGGACGCCGCGGAGCGAATCGGCTATCCAGTGCTCGTCCGACCCTCGTACGTGCTCGGCGGCCGAGCGATGCAGATCGTGTATGATGCGCACTCGCTGGAGGAATACTTCGCCACCGCAGCGCGCGCCTCCGAAGAGAAGCCCGTCCTGATCGATCGCTTCCTCGAGGATGCGTTCGAGTGCGACGTCGACGCGATCTCCGACGGCGAGCGCGTCGTGATCGGTGGGATCATGCAACACATCGAGGACGCGGGAATTCACTCGGGTGACTCGGCGTGCGTTCTGCCGCCGTATCTTATCACCGAGGGAGACATGCAGACGATGCGTGAGCAGACGATCTCGCTGGCCAAGGCGCTCGGTGTTGTCGGTCTTATCAACGTGCAGTATGCGATCAAGGATCGCGTCGTCTACGTGCTCGAAGTGAATCCCCGTGCCAGCCGCACGATTCCGTTCGTCTCGAAAGCGATCGGCGTCCCGCTGGCGTCGCTTGCCGCGCGCGTGATGCTCGGCGAGACGTTGGAGAGCCTGGGCTTCCTGGAGGAGATCGCGCCGCCGTATGTCTCCGTAAAAGAGGCGGTGTTCCCCTTCAACAAGTTCCCAGGAACGGACCCGGTGCTCGGTCCGGAGATGCGGTCGACTGGCGAGGTGATGGGAATCGCTGACTCGTTTGGCAGCGCGTTTGCGAAGTCACAGATCGCGGCATCGAACGGGCTCCCCCTGACGGGTGCGGTGCTCATCACGGTCAACGATCCTGACAAGCCGACGGTGACGCCGATCGCGCGACGATTTCACGAGATGGGCTTCCTGATCCTGGCGACCTCGGGCACCTCGCGCTATCTGCGCGGCCGCGGCGTCCCGTCGCGCACGGTGCTCAAGGTGCACGAAGGGCGGCCGAACTGCTACGACCATCTCGTGAACGGCGACGTGCAGCTGCTGATCAACACGCCGTTAGGCAAGCACGCGCAGATCGACGATTATCGCTTGCGGCAGGGTGCGATCGTGCATCACGTGTCGTATACAACAACCATGTCCGCGGCCAGCGCGGCCTCGGACGCCATCCTCGCCCTTCGATCGCGCGCGCCGCAGGTCCGATCGCTGCAGGAATGGCAAAGTCGCCTCAAGCGCACGCGGCCGTCGAATGAGTGATTCCGACAAGCCGGTCATTCACGAGTCGGCGTACGTCGATCAGGGCGCGACGATCGGATCGGGTACGAAGATCTGGCACTTCTGTCACATAATGCCCGGTGCCGTGATTGGCGCGCGCTGTAGCCTGGGACAGAACGTTGTCGTCATGAACGGCACGCGCATCGGCGATAATTGCAAGATACAGAACAACGTATCGATCTACGAAGGCGTCGAGCTCGAGGACGATGTGTTCTGCGGCCCATCGATGGTATTTACGAATGTTCTCAATCCGCGCAGCTACATCTCGCGAAAACACGAATATCGGAAAACCCTGGTGAGGCGTGGGAGCAGCATCGGCGCGAACGCAACGATCGTCTGCGGGACCACGCTCGGTGAGTATTCGTTCATCGGCGCGGGCGCGGTCGTGACGCGTGACGTCCCGGACTATGCGCTCATGGTCGGCGTACCGGCGCGGCGCGTTGGCTGGATGTGCCAGTGCGGCGAGCGACTGCCCGATTCCGGTGCTGACCGATGTGCGGTCTGCGGCACCGAATACGAACCGGCCGGCGATGGGATCCGGCAACGCACGAGGAAGGGATGACGACGCCACGCACTCGCGCCGGTGGGGAGTTCAAGCTCGCGCTCGTCGGCTGCGGGCGCATCAGCCGAAACCACTTCGAGGCGCTTCGCAAGGTCGGCGGTCTCACGCTGACCGCGGTGTGTGACATCGTCCCGGAGCGGGCGCGCGATTCGGCGGAGCAGGAGGGCGTTCCCGGATTCACCTCCTACGAGGAAATGTTGCAGCGCGTCGAGTGCGACATCATCTCGATCTGCACGCCATCCGGGCTTCACGCGGCTCAGGGCGCGCTCGCTGCGCGGGCGGGAAAGCACGTCATCACTGAAAAACCGATGGCGAACAGCCTCGGTCAGGCCGACGAGCTGGTGAAGGCGTGCGACGATGCAGGCGTGTTTCTCTTTGTCGTGAAGCAGAATCGCCTCAATCCGGCGATTCAGTTGCTGCGCCGTGCGGTCGACAAGGGACGCTTCGGTCGAATCTTCATTGCGAACACGACGGTGCGCTGGCAGCGTCCGCAAGAGTACTACGATGCCGCCCCGTGGCGTGGGACGTGGGAATTCGACGGCGGAGCGATCATGAATCAGGCCTCGCACTACGTCGACCTGATTCAGTGGCTCGTTGGGCCAGTCGAGAGTGTGATGGCGAAGACCGCGACCCAAGCTCGCCGAATCGAGGCTGAAGACTCGGGCGTTGCCCTGCTCAAGTTCCGCTCCGGAGCGCTCGGCGTCATCGAGGTCAACGTGCTCACCTACCCCCGTAACATCGAGGGATCGATCACGATTCTTGGCGAGAAGGGCTCGGTAAAGATCGGAGGCACCGCGGTGAATCGCGTCGAGCACTGGCAGTTCGCGGATTACGACGATGACGACAAGCTCGTCGACAGTGCAAACACGAATCCCCCGACCGTGTATGGCTTTGGCCACGAGGGCTACTACCGCAACGTTTTATCCGTATTGCGCGGGGAAGCCCAGCCCCAGACGGACGGCCGCGCGGGACGCAAGTCGCTGGAACTGATACTCGGGATCTACGAGTCCGCCAAGATTGGGCGCGAGGTGCCGATTCCACTCCGCGGGGCGCTGTGACGACAGGTGCTAGGTGTCAGGGAATAGCGAAAGAAGGCTAGCCCCTGACCCCTAAGCCCTAGCCCCTTCTGTATTATTCTCGTTCAACCCGAACGCCACCCCAATGCCCGTACCTTTGCTGGATCTGCGCGCTCAACACGCCGCGATCCGTGATGAGGTCGTGTCCGCCCTGATGGGCGTCGTCGACTCTCAGCTTTTCATCCTCGGCGGTGCCGTGGAGACGCTCGAGACGCAAGTCGCCGAGCTATCGAAGACGAAATACGCAATTGGCTGCGCCAGTGGAACCGACGCGCTACTCCTCGCTCTTCGTGCGCTCGATATCGGGCGCGGCGATGAAGTGATAACGACACCGTTCACCTTCTTCGCAACGGCTGGCACAATTCACAACGTCGGTGCGACGCCGGTCTTCGTGGACATCGAACCGCAATCGTTCAACATCGCGCCTGACGCGATTGCGGCGGCAATGTCGTCCAAGACGAAAGCGATCATTCCGGTCGATCTCTTCGGCCAGATGGCGGCGATCGAGAAGGTGGCCGTCGTCGCCAAGGAGACTCCGATCATCGAAGACGCCGCGCAGTCGATCGGCGCTCGTCGTCAGATCGGGGGCAGTTGGCGCATGGCAGGGGAGGTCGCGACGATGGGAACGTTGAGCTTCTTCCCGTCCAAGAATCTCGGTGGCTATGGCGATGGAGGGATGATCGTGACCCAGGATCAGGCCCTTGCGACGCGCCTTCGCCGCCTCCGTGTACATGGCGGGGCGAAGCAGTACTTCCACGACGAGGTCGGCTACAACAGTCGTTTGGATACGATTCAGGCGGCGGTGCTGAGTGCCAAGCTGCCTCACCTCGCAGACTGGAGTCAAAAGCGTCGGGAGAACGCTCGCCATTACACCGAAGCGCTCCGCGGAATCGACGGGGTGTGCACCCCGTCGATCGATCCGAAGAACGAGTCGATCTTCAACCAGTACACGATTCGAGCGGAGCGACGCGACGATCTGCAGGCTCATCTCAAGAGTAAACAGATCGGGACGGCCATCTATTATCCGCTGCCGCTCCACCTCCAGCCCTGCTTCGCCTATCTCGGTTACCGGGAAGGGAGTTGCCCAGAGTCGGAGAAAGCGTCGAAGGAGGTACTGTCTCTACCCATATATCCCGAACTGCGGCGCAGTCAGCTCGATGAGGTCGTCGACGCGGTCCGTTCCTTCTATGAGCAATAGACCGATGAAGGATGTTCTACTGAAACGAATCCAGGATCGCACCGCCACGGTCGGGATCATCGGCTTGGGCTACGTCGGCCTGCCTTTGGCTGTCGAGTTCGCGAAGGGTGGCTTCAAGGTCATCGGCTACGATGTCAGCGAGCGCGTCTGCAAGGCGTTGATGGAGGGTCGCTCGCACATTCAGGACGTTCCGAGTGCCGACGTCGCGAAGCTCGTGAAGCAGAAGTTATTCGTGGCGACCACGGAAGAGTCGCACCTTCGGGATGCGGACGCGATCTCGATCGCTGTTCCGACGCCGCTCGTGAAGACGCGCGATCCCGACATGAGCTACGTGATCGCAGCTGCGGAGGCGGTAGGCCGGACGGCGCACGATGGATTGCTCGTCGTGCTCGAGAGCACGACGTATCCAGGGACGACGCGCGAGGTGCTGCTACCCATCCTGACGAAGCTCGGACTCACCGTTGGCGAGGACGTCTTTCTTGCCTTCAGCCCCGAGCGCGTCGATCCCGGCAACCCGAAATACCACACGAAGAACACCCCGAAGGTCGTGGGTGGCATCACCTCGGCCTGCACTGAAGTGGCGACCGCTCTGTATGCTGCGGTGATCGATCAGGTCGTGCCTGTGTCGACGACCGAGGCGGCGGAGCTCGTGAAGCTGCTCGAGAACACATTCCGTTCGGTGAACATCGGCCTCGTGAACGAGATGGCGATCGTCTGCGACAAGCTCGGCGTCGACGTGTGGGAGGTCATCGACGCCGCCGCAACGAAGCCCTTTGGATTCATGAAGTTCACGCCTGGTCCCGGAATCGGCGGCCATTGCATCCCGCTCGATCCGCACTATCTCGCGTGGAAGATGCGGACGCTGAATTACAAAACGCGTTTCATCGATCTGGCGAGCGAGATCAACAGCCAGATGCCGTCGTACGTGGTGGAGAAAGTTGCCCAAGCGCTCAATGAGGAGCGAAAGCCCGTGAATGGCAGCCGCGTTCTGGTTGTAGGCGTCGCGTACAAGCCCGACATCGACGACATTCGCGAGAGTCCCGCGCTCGACGTGATGCGCTTGCTGGAGCAGGACGGCGCGGAAGTGGTGTTCCACGATCCATACATCTCGAGCTACCGCGAAGACGGCCATACGCGTTCAGGTGTCGAACTGACAAATGACGAGCTGCACCGCGCAGATGCCGTCGTGATCGTCACGAACCACAAGAACATCAATTATCAAATGCTCATGGACCAGGCCGGCCTCATCGTCGACAGCCGGAATGCCATGGCGAAAACGATGAAGACCAAGGCGCGTGTCGTCTCGTTGGCGAATACACGGGGAGCAGGGGCAACAGCGGTCGCGGATACCTGAGCCGGTCTCGACGGCGCGAGACCTGCAGATGAGCAGTCGGTGACGGGCGGAGGCGCAGCGGGTGAGCGCCTTCGCCCGCCCCTCTATTCGGGCAGTCCTCCGACGCTCTTCATGACGCCGCCAACCGGTCGTGCCGACCTGACAATCGACACCGCGTCGCTGCATTCGTTGCTGCGGCTAGCGCTGGGAAAAGCGCCCACGGAGCAAGGACTGAATTGGCGTGCGCTGCTTGTCAGGGCGGAGCAGGAGCGACTTGTCAGCGTCATCTGGCAGCGCAGCGCAGAATCGATCCGGCGTAATGCTCCCGCCGACATCAGCGGCGCTTGGCAGAAGCGCGCGATCGTCAGTGGCCTCCTCGTCGATCAACAGCTCGACATTCTCGCGACGGCGATCGCGACACTGCGGACGCACGGCGTCTCGCCGGTGGTGCTGAAGGGCTCTCCGCTCGCGCAACGGATCTACGGCGATCATACTGTGCGGCCGCTCATCGACGCCGACCTCTACATTCCCGAGTCGGAACGCGTGGCCGCGTCCAAAGCTCTCGCCTCGATTGGATGGCGGTGCACCAGCGGTTGTGCGCCGGAAGAGGAGCGATTCGAGCGCACCGTCGGGCCACACATATTCGTGCTCGAGGTACACTCCTCGGCACTCGACGATCGACTGCTCGATCACGTTCAATTTCCGGTGGAGCACGAGCTCACCCATGTCGGTCGCTTCGATCTTCCCGCGCATAGCGGACGATTCGTACCGGCATTTCTCGCCACGCATTTAGCGAAGCATCACGAGAAGCCGCTGCTCTGGGCGGTGGACTTTTTTCTCTTGTGGGGAGCGCTCGCTGAACCGGATCGGCGCGATGCGATCTCCGCGGCGCACGAGGCCGGCCTGGGACGGCATTTGGGGTGGGCAATTGATCTCTCCTCGCACATCGCCGCATGCGATCTGGACCTCGTGCACGCCGAGCCGGCAATGCGTCGCCTGGTGAGCAGCCTCGCCGTCAGCGGAGACGCTCGGCGGCTGATCCGACTCGTGTCTCTCTCGGAGTCGCCTGCGGCGGCCCTTCGCGTCGTTGGTGGGCGCGTCTGGCCACTTGCTTGGCGGGAGGGGTGGCGTAACGCGCCGGATTACTTTCTGCGTCGCGGCGTCGCCTGGCTGTATCGACATTTCGTCTTCGAAAAGCCCTCCGTGACAGCCGCCGAAGCTTATGGATCGGCGATCGCGCTGAGTGCCGACGACTGCGAACAACGCCTCGTCGCCGCACTGAAATCTGAATCGGTTGCGTGGGTATCGCCGGTCGACGGCAGCATGGAGCCCGCTATACCGCGATACGGAACCGCGCGAGTCGTGGCGCTGAACGGTCATGGCGTTCGGCGCGGCGACGTGGTCGTCACGAGGGATGCCGATGGGCGCTGTGCGCTGCGTCGCATCACGTCGTTAGGTACCGATACGGTGCGACTCAGACCGGACTCGCGGCGGAAGGCCGAAGAGGCGACTCCGTACTCGGCAATCGTCGCCATTTGCGATGTCGTTGCGGTTGGCGGCACTCGGACGCCGATCGAGCAGCGGCCTCATGGAACGCTGAGTATGCTGGGCGCCATTCTGCGCGGCGCGAGAGGCGTAAGTCAGCCGCCGAGTCGGCTCATGTACGTCTACGATTTCGAGTGTACGCCTAGCAGCCTCTCGGACACACCAGTGCGCTTCGAGGAGCTCACGCGCGACGAGATTCGCGCGCGCGCGGCAAGCCTGACATCGGGGGGTGAAACGCCTCCAACGCCTAACGGTGACGATATGGGCTGCGTCGTCGGCATGCTGTCGGGGCGTCAAGTCTACCATGTATGGTATGTGCGCGGCGACGGTACTCGCTTACATGACTTGCCCACTGGCTGGCGGCCTCGCGGCAGCGTGCTGTTTCTCCACGGTGGCTATACCGAATCGGAGTTTCGCGGCCGCGGGATCCACTGCGCTGCCTTACGATGGCTGCTCGCTCGCGAGCTTAGCTTCGGCACTGCACACGCGATTGGCGTCGTGAATACTGACAATGTTCCCGCGCTGCGCGCCGTCGAATCAGTCGGATTTCGCGCGGTCG
>JANWKK010000274.1 GCA_025451425.1 Gemmatimonadaceae bacterium | reverse complement strand
GTAACGCGCGTACCGGGGGGCGCCCTGCTCTACCCTGTCGGGCGCCAGCCGAACACCTATTTGCTCGACTTATCCGCGGGGGGCCTCGACGCCGATCCGCGCGGCCGACTCTCCGTCGATGAGAATTTTCGGACATCGGTGCCGCACATCTATGCCGCCGGCGACGTTATTGGATTCCCTTCCCTCGCATCGTCCTCCAGTGAGCAGGGACGACTCGCGAGCAATCATATGTTCGGCGGGAACCATCGACGCGCCGCCGCAGAGCTTCTCCCGTACGGGATCTACACGGTGCCGGAGATGTCGATGATAGGCCGCACTGAGCAACAGCTCACAGCGGCGCGGATACCGTACGAGGTCGGCATCGCGAAATACGAGGAGCTGGCGAAGGGACAGATTCTTGGCGACGAGACTGGACTTCTCAAGATGCTCTTCGATCCCGAATCGTTGTTGTTGTTGGGCGTGCACGCGATTGGCGACGGCGCTGCGGAGCTGATTCACATTGCCCAGGCCGTGCTCGCGTTTGGCGGGACGATCGAATACTTCCGAGACACGGTGTTCAACTACCCGACGCTGGCCGAGGCGTACAAGGTCGCGGCGCTGGCGGGCCTGAACCGACTGTAGAAGCGGCTAGGGGCTAGAGAGTGTAGGGGTTAGGACGTTCCCCTAGCCCCCTCGCTTCTTCAGTCCACAAAGGCCCAGAGCAGATCACGGCTCTTCTTGTCCAGCTCCGTAACCGTTAGGCGATACAGGTCCCCCGCGACATCGCGGATGAGGAGCCCGCCACCGGGCAACTGACGCGGCCACTCATCGAGGTGCGTCTGAAACGATCGCAGCCCGTGACGCGTCTCGACCTCCCACTGCCGAATCTCCACCTCCTCGTCGATCGACACGACGCGCGTCACCTCGAGTACGAAGCCTGCCTCGGCGAGCGCCCGCTCGAGGGCTTCGCGCGATGCGGCACTCAGCGATTCCGGATCGTCGACGAGCGCAACCTCGCGCTCCTCGACGTCGCGAAGCGACAGATGCCGGTGGGGCTCCGACCATGGAAAACACTGGCGTACCCGCACCGTCACCGGCCCACGCTCAGTGAGCACGAGCAGCCTTCCGTCCGGCGCAGTGCGCAGCCGAATCGCCTCACTGCCCTCCTCACGTTCGATTTCCAACGCTGTCATGGAATCCTCCGGAAGAGGGGCCAGGGGCTAGAGCCTACGGGTATGCTCTAGCACCTAGGCTCCAGCCCGTAGCCCCTCTTGCACTTGCAATTGCATTTCATACAGCCTCTTATAGATCCCGTTAGGCTTCGCGAGCAGCTCTCGGTGCGTGCCCGCCTCCGCGAGGCGGCCCTTTTCAATCACGAACAACCGCGAGGCACGGCGGAGCGTCGAGAGTCGGTGAGCGATGGCAAACACCGTTCGACCCTTGATCAGTCGCTCCAATGCTTCCTGGATCTGCCGTTCGGTCTCCGTGTCTACGGAGCTCGTCGCCTCATCGAGAATGAGAATCCGTGGATCGTGCAGGATCGCTCGTGCAATCGAGATGCGCTGACGCTCACCACCAGAGAGCGTGTGTCCACGCTCGCCGACGACCGTATCGTAGCTCTGCCCGAGCTTGCAAATGAAATCGTGCGCGTTTGCCGCCTTCGCCGCCGCGATCACTGCACCTAACGACGCACTCGGCAAACCGTAGCGGATATTCTCCAGCACGGTGCCATGGAACAGATACGGATCCTGCAACACGATGCCGATCTGCTCGCGGTAGTGGCCGGTGTCGATCCTTCGTAGGTCAACGCCGTCAACGCGAACGGCCCCGCCAGTCGCGTCATAGAAGCGCGCGACGAGGCTCACGACCGTGGATTTACCGCCGCCCGACTGGCCGACGAGTCCGATGAGCTCACCCGGCTCGGCCACGAAGCTCACGCCGCGGAGAATCTGACGCACACCGTCGTATGCGAACGTCACGTTCTCGAACTCGACGCGGCCGCGCACCGGTGACAGCCGAACCGGTTCGGATACGTCGCGCACCTCCGGCTCGCTGTCGAGTACCTCGAAGACTCGATGCGCTGATGAGGTTGCGCGATTTACGGTTCGGACCATCTGTCCGATTACCTCGATCGGGGCAACGAACATGGTCGTGTAGAGGAGAAACGACACGAACACGCCGGCCGACAACGGATGACCGATGCCTAACAAGCGCGGTACCGCGAACACCCACACGAACACGGTCGTGGTGTGCACGGCGAACATCAGCATTGGCCAGAATGTCGTCCACATCCGATGGATTTGATTGAATTCCTCCGTGACGGCATCGTTGCGATCCACGAATCTGCCGATCTCACGTGTCTCCTGATTGAAGGCCTTGACGACGCGAATGCCGGGGATCGTGTCGCCTAACACATCCGTCAACCGAGACCACTTTCGCCATGCACGAATGAACCGCGCATTGAGCGATTCACCGTGCCAGTAGATCAGCCAGCAGAACAGCGGCACCGGAAGCGTCATCACGAGACCGAGTCTCCAGTCCAATGTGAGAAGAACGATTCCCAGCCCCAGGAGCATGACGATCGAGAGCGACACGTCGACGACGCCAAAGGCGATGAATTCCCACAGCCGATCGGTGTCCGCGGTGACGCGCGTGATCAAGCTGCCGGTCTTTTTGCGAGAGAAGAAGGCCAGACTGAGGCGCTGAATGTGTGAGTACAACTCGGAGCGCAGGTCGCGCGCGACCCACTCGCCAAGCACGGACATCAAACGAAGGCGCACGTGTGCCGCCGCCTGACGCACGATGTAGAGCACTCCCATCGCGCCGACAGCGAGCCACGCCAGGTGGACCGCGCGCGCATGGGCGAGCGTGCCGGCTTGTGCGGGCCTAACGACTTGGTCGAGCAGGAACCCCGCGAGGTACGGTGGCACCAGGCTCGCGAGCGTCACGAGCGCGGCCGCTCCCAAACCGATTGCTACTTGGCGTCCGTAGGACGCCAAGTAGCCGAGCAGCCGAAGGATCACCGCGGACTCGCGGCCGGCGACCAGCGCTTGCGCGTCGCGCACCGGACGCGCCACCGCATCCGCGTACACGCGGTCGGCCTCCTCGGGCACCGGCATCACCATTCGGCCCGCGATCGACTCCTCGAGCACGAAACGAATGTTCTCGAACGCTCCGCGCTGGCGCTGCGTGTAGCGCACCATCGCCAGTGGCTGTTCGTTCGCCTCGCCAAGGAGGAGGAGCGTGTTCGCACTCAGTCCTGGCGATAGCTGCACGGCGCGAATCCGCTCGCGCTCGATCGACTGGATGTCCCAGGCTCCGCTCGTGTGCGGACGCGCGACGGCGACGTGCCGGCTGCCTAACGCAAGCCAGATCTCGTCGAGGGCAAGGTTCTCGTCGAGGTCGGCGAGCGCGTACAGCCGGATCGGGTCAGCGTCCCACCCCAGCTCGATGCGGGCGCGCAGCTCATTCGGCAGCTGGGCGGGCTGGCGTATATAACGACTGATGATCTCTTGATTCATTATCGTGATCCGCTGAAGGATGCTGGTGGCCAGCAAAAAGGCCTTTCGGGTCTGCCGAAGCACCCGAAAGGCCGGATCACGACATCGAATCCTGCTCTTCTAAGGTGCTCGACCTCTGACTTCGGCGTCGTAAACGCCGGAAATCCGCGTCCCGGGGCGCACTACGCCCGGGCGCATCCACGCGAGCGGCGTGATGCGACGGATTGTGAGTGTGAGCTTGAAGAGTTGTATCATGGTCCGGATTCGGGCCCTCGTTTCGTCGACGGGCGAAGAGTCATTATAAGAAGAACCTGTCGCCGTTCGCAAGACGAGGTGCGAGTGGCGAGTGGAGGAGTGGCGAGCTCTTGGGCGGACCACCCCCACTCCTCACCCGACACTCGCCACTGGTCGTATCGCATTTCGCGAGTCTTGCGCGACTTAGCACTGACTTGCAACTTCGCCCGCGGTCCCCGCGGCGATGCGTACACCTCCTTCGACTTCGCCGCTATTTCGATTTCCCATAGCCCCGGTTGCTGCTGCATGACAGGTCGTCCCGCGGAGTCGTCCGGTATCAAGTGCGCCCGATGCGGCGAGCCACTCAGGCCCGGCGATCGCTTCTGCGCCCTTTGCGGAACAGCTGCCCCCGTTGCCGGCTGTGAACGTTGCGGCGCCCCGCTCGGCGCCGCCGATCGGTTCTGCCCTCGCTGCGGCACCGGCACCCGTGCCGGGACCGAGAGCGGCATCGTCGCCGCGAACCAGGCCTCGGGCGACGAAGCGAATCCCTGGATCCAGGTCGCCGGGCGACTCCGCGCTGCCACTGCGGGCGAATTCGAGGTCCTGCGCGAGCTCGGTCGCGGCGGCATGGCGGCGGTGTACCTCGCGCACGAGGTAGCGCTCAATCGCAAGGTCGCGATCAAGGTGATGTCTCCCGCGCTACTGACGGGCGAGGGTATGGTGCGCCGCTTCCGGCAGGAGGCGGTGACGGTAGCGAACATGAGCCATCCGCACATCATCACCATCCACGCCGTTCGGCAGATCGAGGACCTGCATTTCTTCGTCATGAAGTTCGTCGAGGGGCGTTCACTCGAGCACATCATCCGCTCCGCCGGCCAGCTGCCGATTCGCACCGTCCGCGGGCTGATGTGGATGGTCGGCAACGCGTTAGCATATGGGCATCGCCGCGGCGTCGTTCACCGTGACGTGAAGCCGGCGAACATCCTCATCGACGAGGACGGCAACGCCGTCGTGACGGATTTCGGTATCGCCAAGCTCGTCGTGCGCGAGAACAACACGAGCATGCCGCGCGCCTCGCGTGGCAGCGAGACGCAGACCGGCGTGATCGTCGGTACGCCGACGTACATGAGCCCCGAGCAGTGTCTGGCCCGACCCGTGTCGGCGGCGTCGGACCAGTACTCGTTAGGCCTCGTCGCGTACGAGCTGCTCACCGGCCGGCCGCCGTTCAGCGGCTCGCCCTTCGTCGTTATGCACGCCCACACGGAGCGACCTGCTCCATCGATCCGAGAGCAGCGCCCCGAGTGCGACCCCGAGCTCGACGCCGCGATTCAGCGCATGTTGGCGAAGGACCCGCAGCAGCGCTGGCCGTCGGTGCAGCACGCGCTCGCCGCGTTGGGCGCTGTCCCGCTGGGCGATTCCGATCCCGATCGCTTGGCGCTCGCACAGTTGTCGATGCCCGCTCCGTTCCGACGTTCCGATGAAGTGCTCCGCCCCGGTGCAACACCGGAGCCGGTCTCCGGCGTCAAAGCGCCAGGTGACGTGAAGCCCTACGTCGCGGCCGTCGAGATCTTCGCCCCACCGAGCATCGTCGAGGTCGGCGACAGCTTCACGCTGAGTGGCTCACCGCGCAACCCGTCCGGCGATACGGTACCCGGCGTGCGGCTGCGCTGGTCCTCGAGCAACGAGCAAATCGCAACGGTCGACGAAACGCGCGGCACCGTGCAGGCGATCAGCGCGGGTGATGTGCAGATCACCGCAAGTGTGGGCGGCGTGCGCAACGAGGTTCGCATGACCATCGTGCCCAGGCGGGTCGCGACGATCAGCGTCTCCCTTCCGCCCGGCGTGTTGCGTACCGGCGACCGCTTGCAGCTTGTCGCGACGCCGGAAGACAAGCGGCACGAAGAGGTGCACACCGCCGTGCATTGGGCGAGCGCGGACGAATCCATTGCCGTGGTTTCGCAGGAGGGCGTCGTATCGGCAAAGGCGCCCGGCGAGGTGCTCGTCTGGGCGGAATCGCAAGGCGTTCGCGCGATGGCGCGCATCGAGGTCTCGCCCGCGCCGGTCGTGACCGTCGCTCCGGTCGTCCCTTCTATCCTGGACGTTGGCGAGTCCGCCGAGCTCTCGGCGAAAACGCTCGATGCGACAGGCCAGTCCCTCCCGGATCGTCCCGTGCGCTGGACATCGAGCGACCCCTCGATCGCGGAGATCATCGGCGATCGCGTCGTTCGCGCGAGGAGCGCGGGCGTCGCACGCATCACCTGCAACTCCGAAGGGAAGCTCGCGACGGCAGAGGTCGCGATCGTGCTGCCGGTGGTTGCGAAGATACTCATCGAGCCCCCGCCGGCACGCGTCGATCTCGGCCTGCCGGTGCCGCTGCGGGCCGAGGTTATCAGCGCGCGCGGCGTGCGCGTCGATCGGCCGCTGCACTGGAAGGCAGAGCCCGCGAACATTGCATCCGTGGATGCCAAGGGCGTCGTTCTTCCGCTCCGTGAAGGGAAAGCGACGATTACGGCGTCGGTCGACGGCATCGAAGCGTCGGTGAGGCTCGAGGTCAACCCGCCACCGGAGCTGGCTTTCCCGTTAGGCGACGTGTCGGCGACGCAGGTTTTCGAGCTCGAGGAGGCGCGGCGTCTGCTCGCGCAGAGTGATCCGCGCACGTCCATTGCCAGCCTGCGTGCGATCCCGGAGCCAGTGAAGGACGATCCGCTCTCGGTGCCGGTTGCCAACCTCGAGGCAGCCACGCCCACGGACGAACCGAGCGTTGACGCCGCGGCGGTGAGTGATGCGACAAGCGACGCGCCGGTCGGCGAAGCGGTTTCATCGCCGGAGACGCTCGAGCCGTGGCAGTCGGTAAGCGCACCGACATACATGGAGCTGGCGGGCGCCAACCGCTTTGCGTTCATCGAGCGCATCGGCACGAAGCGGCTCGCTGGTGCTGGCGCCGGCGTCCTCGTGTTGGCACTGATCACCTGGGCCGTCGCGTCGCGGAAGAGCGCGCCCGAGCAGCAAGTAGTTGCTACGACCAGTGGGGCGCTGGCGGATAGTACGACGACACAGCAGCATATCGATAGCGTGCCGGCGGTCGACTCGCAGGCCAAAGCCGTCGTCCCCCAGCCCGCAGATACCACGCCGACGGTCGTCAGCGCAAAGCTGACCATTGCGCCGCTCAAGCCTTTGCGCGTTGGCGACAGTGTGGTGCTGCGCGCGAAGCTAGCCGGCGATCCGAAAGCGCAACTTGCGAGCGTCGCCTGGTCGTCGAGCGCGCCGAAGATTGCGCGAATCGATCAGCGCACAGGGCGCGTCATCGCCGTGAAGGAGGGGTCGGCGACAATCACCGGCACGGCTAACGGTGCGACTGCGACGATGCAGCTGCGCGTCATTCCTGGCGGAAATGTCGTGCTGGCTGGCAGGGTCCCGGTAGCGCAACTCTTCACGACCGATGTCAAATCGCCCCTCCATCCGGGCGACACCATCCGAATCACGGCGGCGCCCGTGGATGCAAAGGGCAGTTCGCTCGTCGACCGCAAAGTGACCTGGCAATCCACGCATCCTGAAGTCGCGACCGTCGACGCATTCGGGCTCGTCACCGCGCGAGGCAACGGCGCCGCTGAGATCGTGGCGACGAGCGAGCAGCAAACGGCCCGCATACCAGTCACGGTGGCGGCGAAGTCGGTGACATTCACGGACGCGACCTCGGCGCTGCGCAGCGGTGCCGACCGCTTTGCCCTAGCGCTCTCCAATCACGACGCGCGGCAGCTGACGGCAGTGATGTACGTCGAATCGCCTGACGATCAAAAGAACCTCGATTGGCTACTCGACAAAACGCGCTCGACCGAGGCAAACTTGCACGTGACGCGCGCGCAGCAGCAAGGCCGCGTCAATACTCACGACGCCGAGGCGACGCAAGACTTCGTGTTCACGTTGGCGTGGACAACGCCTAACGGGCAGTCGCACGAGGCGAAGTACAGGTTCCGCGCGCGGTCCACGCGTGCCGACGGTGCGTGGACCGGCGCGACTCTACGGGCAATCGATAAGCTCGAGTGAAAGGGCTAGGGGCTAGAGCATAGGGGTGGTCCAATCCTTGAGACCGATCGCCCCGATCCTCTAGCCCATAGCCTTGGAACTAACGTCCGTCTTCCGTGATTTGTGTTTGACTCTCCGCCGCGAGGAGAGAGGGACGCGCACCTCCTTCATCGGTGCGCAGTCGTCACGCGGAGCCAAATCATGTTGATGCGAGCGAGCAGTCGCATCGCCGTCGGCGCCATGCTGGTCGTCGTCGCCGGCTGTGCAAAAGATCGTGCATCGTCGCCCACAGAAGTCATCAAGGTGCCAATCTTCGAAAGGGCAGCTGATGACGCCGGTACGAGCGACGCTGCGATCCACGAAGCCCACGTGAATCTCCGGGGCGAGAACGAGGTTCCGCCACATGATACTCGAGCCAAAGGCGAAGCGACTTTTGTCGTCTCGCAGGACGGTCAGTCCGTGCACTATGTCCTGACGGTTTCACAAATTGATAACCCGTTCATGGCTCACATCCACCTGGCCGCGGCAGGTGTGAATGGACCGATCGTGCAGTGGCTCTTCCCGTCGACCGTTGTGGCGCCTGGGCCAGCAGGCATCGGTCTAACGAATGGGCTCATCGCGAAAGGCGACTTCACCAGCGCGACCTTCATCGGCCCACTCGCTGGCAAAACGATGGCCGATCTGCTCAACGCCATGCGCTCCGGTAATGCATACGTGAACGTTCACACGTCGTCCGGCGTTCCAGGCGATACTCAACACCCCGGCAACTTTCCTGGCGGGGAGATCCGCGAGCAGCTTCCGTAGCAGGGGCTGAGGCGAAGGGCTAGGGCCTCGAGGTGACCGGTCTTTTCGGCCTCAGGCCCTATCCTCGAGACCCTAGCCCCTATTCGTATCTCAGCGCTTGCATCGGATCCACTCGTGAGGCACGAAGCGCGGGGATGAATCCGGCGCCGAATGCCACGAGCGTCAAGACCACGACCGACACCGCGATCACGCCAGGATCCCAGCCGGTGAGCTTGTAGAGCAGCGACTGCGCCGCGCGCCCCAGGCCGATCGCACCCGCGATCCCGATGACCCCGCCAATCAGCGTCATGACTCCTACCTGACGCAGCACCATCGTGCGGACGCTGACTGACGACGCGCCTAACGCCATTCGGACACCAATCTCGCGTGTCCGCTGGGCGACCGAGTAGGCAAGCACGCCGTAGAGACCGACGGCGGCGATCAACGTCGCGAGAATCGCGAACGCCGCGGACAGCACGCTGATCATTCGATCGATCGAGACGTTGTCACGCACCTGCTGCGGAAGCGTTTTCAGCTGCTCCACGGGAAGATTCGGGTCGAGCTTTTTCATGACGGCAGGAATCGCGCGGAGGATCTGATCCGACGAGATGGCACTGCGAAGATAGAAGTGCATCGGGCCACCGTCGTACTGCCGATACGGTCGGAAGAACACCGGTGGGACTTCATCCTTCACCTCGGAATACTTCGAGTCCTTGGCGAGACCGATGATCGTCACGTTGAGCGAATCGTTATCGGCGGACATGCGCCTGCCCACGACATCGTCGCCGAGTCGGAATTTCTTCGCGAAGGCTTGATTCACGATTGCTACCTTCATTGATCCGACGTTGTCGGCGGCCGTAAAGTCGCGTCCGGCGACAAGCGGCACGCCGAGCACGTGGAAGTAGTTTGGGCCAACGACGTTGATGCTCGAGCCGGCGTCCGTGTCGGGGTCCTTCACGAATCCTTCGACCGAGACGTTCTGTCCCCAATTGCTATTGTCGAGGAGGGGCACCGACGCGGAGGTGACGCCGCGCACGCCCGGCAGTGCCGCAAGCTCCTCCTCGACGCGCTCGTAGAGCTGCACGGCCCGCGCCGAGTCGTAGGCGTTTCGTCCCGGCGAGATGCCGAACGTCGTCACGTTCTCGATGTCGATGCCGAGATCGACTCGGCTAATGTTACGTAGACTTTCAATGAAGAGTCCCGCTGCAATCAGCAGGGCCATCGACAACGCGATCTGCGCGGTCACCAGACTCGTGCGGAAGCGTGCGGCGCCGCGGCCGCCTGCGAGCTTGCCGGAGTTGTTTCGTAGCTCGGTGACGAGATCCGGGCGCGTGCTCTGGAGCGCCGGCACGATACCGAACAGGATGCCGGTGGCGAGCGATACGGCGGCGGTGAACCATATCGCGGCAATACTCAGCTTGAAATCGAGGCCCGTGACTGCCCGCGCCGGCAGCAGCGTCGTTATTCCGATGAGCGTCCAGTGCGCAACGACGATGCTGGCCAGGCCCCCGAATGCCGCGAGGAGAACGGATTCGGTGAGCACCTGTCGGATGAGTTGCCTTCGCGTCGCGCCGAGCGACAGGCGGACCGCCATCTCCATGGTGCGGTTGGCCGCACGCGCGAGCAGAAGGTTCGCGATGTTGGCGCAGGCAATGAGGAGCACGATGCCCGTGATCGTCAGCAGCATCGTCAATGGTGTCTGCGCACTGTGCAGGAGACTGCTCTGGCCTCGGCGGCCATCGGAGAGCAGAATCTTCTTTGCCTTGAACTGCGCGAGATTCTTGGCGCTCACGCCTTTCTGGAGCGGCACCTCCAAGTCGTTCACGCGGTGGCTGTAGACGGTATTGATCGAGGCATTCGCCTGGTCGATCGTCGCGCCTGGCTTGAGCCGTCCGAAGAGATAAACCCAGAAGCTTTGGCGATCCTCGAAACCGGCCCAGCCCTTATTGATCACCCCACGCATCGAGATCGGAACGAAGACATACGGCCGCTCACCGAGCGTGGTTCCGTCGAAGCCCTTGGGCGCAACGCCGATAATCGTCATCGGGTGACCGTTGACGACAATCTGCTTATCCAGCACCGACGGATCGCTGCCGAGTTGAGTCTCCCAGTAGGAATGGCTCAACACCGCGACGTAGTGGCCGCCGACAGTCTGATCGTCGTTAGGCGTGAAGAGCCGGCCGATCGCCGCGCGAATGCCGAGCAATGGGAAATAGGATCCGGACACGAAGAGGCCGCGGCCGGGGAACGACGCCCCGCCCTGCACGCACTCCATGCCGCGCGCGACGATGACAACCAGAGAGGCGCACCACGACCATTTCGCCCGCAAGAGATCCAGCTACATCGGTAGGCC
>JANWKK010000273.1 GCA_025451425.1 Gemmatimonadaceae bacterium | reverse complement strand
GCACGATCTCTAACACGAACTGCACGCAGATTACGCCTTGAGCGGTTTTCTGGACAAGTCGCGTCAACATGGATTCGTCTCTTGCCATCGACCACGGCGCGCCGTCAGCCCTACGCGCTGACGATTGATTTGTAGCTCTCGCAATTTGCAATTGCTCAGCGATGAGCAGGTTTACTGTATGCTCATCGATGCAACGTGATGCGCGCACGCCACAATTGACGGGATCGCATCGTGATCACAGGTTGGTGTCCCGCTTTCACCGTCAGCGATTCGGGGAAGCGTTCACACTCATCTGGACAATTCAAGCATGCGGCGCCCGCGCACACGATCCGCGGCAGCTTTGCTCGCGCTCGCACTCTGTACGTGCGACTCGCCGACCGGCCTCCATCACGGCCAAGGTCAACTCGCGCTCCAGCCGACGTACTCTCGTGAGGCTCACGAGATCGCACAGAGCCTGAGCGCCGCCGGTCTTCCCATCGACAAGATCTTCATCGAAGTCCGCGGCGGCGCGGGCGACGTCCGGTCGAGTCAAGTCGTCGACTTCCCCGCCGATCAGAGCCAGGCAACCGTGAAGGTCGCCGTTCACCTAACGGCGGCGCGTGAGCAGCTCACGGCAACCCTCGAGCTTCGCAGCGGCGCGACCCCGATCTTCTCTTCCGCGACGCCCGTCACCGTCTGGCAGTCGCAGACGACGCTGGCGAAGACGTTGCCCCTCACCTACGTCGGTCCCGGCGCGGCAGCGACGCAGCTCAAGCTCCAACCGCCGCAGGCTACGATCGCGCAAACCGGGTCGCTGCAGTTCTCGACGAACGCGCTCTCCGCCAATCAGGCGATCGTTACCGATCTGCCAATCACAGGCTGGACGTCGAGCGATCCAACGATCGCCGCGGTCTCGGCGACGGGACTCGTCCAAGGCGTGAAGAGCGGCACCGTCACGATCTCGGCGCACGCCCTCAACTTATTGGTTGGCGCCGCGTCGCTGCACGTTGTCGGACTCCCTGCTCGCGTTACGGTCGTCAGCGGTGGCTCGCAGACCGCCACCGTCGGTTCGACGCTGACTCAGCCACTCCAGATTCAGGTGCTGAGCGCGGCCGGTGAGGGCGTGCCCGGCGTCCCGATGGCCTTCCAGGCGATTACTCCAGGGGGCAGCGTCAGCATCGCGACGGCGACGACTGACGTTCAAGGTCTCGCGTCGACGACGGCAACTGTCGGCACGGCGGCCGGTACGTATGAGTTCCATGCCAGTATAACCGGCGCGGGAACCGGCGGACCGCAACCAGCATCGATCACCGCGACGGCACACGCTGGGGCGGCGGCGACGATCACGAAAATTTCCGGCGACGCACAGAGCGGAACGAGCGGGCAGCCGCTCGCGATACCGCTCATCGTGCGTATCGCTGATCAATATGGCAATCCCGTTGGCGGCGCGAGCGTCACGTTCACTCGCGTAGCAGGAACCGGTGTGATCGGCTCATCTACGGCAGTCACGGGACCCGACGGCGTGGCAAGCACCAGCTACACGTTAGGCACGGTGGCCGGAAGTGAGTCGATCCGCGCCGACATCGGCGGCCTTACCGGTGTCACGACCACCTTTGCGCTGACGAGCAATGCGGGCGCACCCACGGGTGTCGCGGCGCCGACGGGAGATTCACAGCGGCTCGTCGTGGGTGCGTCGCCGAGTGCGCCGCTCGTCGCGCTCGTGTCCGATGCGAATGGCAATCGCGTCCCCGGCGTGAGCGTCGCTTGGCGGATCACGAGCGGATTCGGCTCGTTGAGCAGCGATCATTCGATCACCAACGCCGTCGGCGAGGCGACGATCACGTTCGCGACCGACGGACGCGCGGGAACGACGTTGATTACGGCGTCGGTGGGTACGTCCTCGAAGCTGTTCACCGTGATCGTCGACCCCGGCTCTCCGGCGCAACTGTCGGCGACCGGCGGGAATGGACAGAACGGCCTGGTCGGGGCGGTGCTGAAAGATGAGTTGAGCGTCCTCGTAACCGACGCACACGGGAATGTTGTTCCGGGCGTTTCCGTGACATTCGCCGCCACCGCGAACAGCGGCGGCGTCGGAGCGGCGCAGAACTTCAGTCCTACGACAACCGTCAGCACTGACGCAACGGGGGCGGCGCATGTCGCATGGCAGCTGGGCTCGGCGGCTGGCACGCAGAGCGTGAGCGTCGCCATCAGCGGGTTGACGACACTCACGTTCACGGCGACGGCGGTTGCGGGCGCCGCGACTCAGATCGCCATCGTCACCGGCAACAGTCAGAGTGCGGCTGCCGGCACAGTGCTTCCCGTCGCTCTGGCGGTGCGCCTCACGGATGGTTTCGGCAATCCGGTGAGCGGCGTCGGCGTGACCTTCACGCCATCGGCGGGAAGTGGCTCGACCACGACCAGCGCGGCGGCAACGGACGCCAGCGGCGTGGCGAGCGCCGGCAGCTGGACGTTAGGCACTGCTGCAGGCATTCAAAGTATCGACGCCAAAGGAGCGATGCTCAGCGCGACCTTCAGCGCCACCGCTCTGCCGACACTGGCCATCACCCTGACCGGTGCCGGCTCGGGGAGCGTTGCGTCGCAACCAGCAAGCATTGCGTGCACGCTAACATTGGGCTCGACGAGTGGGACTTGCTCCTACATAACGCCGCTCGAGCAGATCGTGGTGCTCACCGCGACGCCCAGTAGTAATAGCACCTTCAATGGGTTCGCCGGCGCGTGTGCCGGGAAGAATCCGTGCAGTGTGACAATGAGTCAATCGCAAACGATCACCGCGAGCTTTTCGCGAGCTCAGCGAACGCTCACGATCTCTGGCGGCGGTGGAAACGGAGTCGTCACGAGCACACCGGCGGGCATCGAGTGCACGATCACCAGCGGCGCGTCGAGTGCAACTGGCTGCACCGCGTCGTTCGTGGACGGCACCGCGGTGACGCTCTCGGCGACGGTAGCCGGTGGTTTCAAGCTCAGCGCGTGGGGTGGCGCGTGCTCGGGTTCAACGGCGTGCACATTCTCGATGACGCAGGATCAAACGGTGCGCACGACGGTCTCCCTCGGCACGTGGACGGTCATGCAGATCCCTGCGACGCCGCTGCTGCACGGCATCTGGGGGAGCTCCGCGTCGCAGATCTTCGCCGCGGGATCGTCGGGCACCATTCTCAAGTCCGATGGTCAGACGTGGAGCTCGCTCTCGAGCGACGCGGGTGCCGGAACGTTGTGGGGTATGTGGGGCTCGTCGGAAGCTGATGTCTACGTCACGACGGCATTCGGCTCGTCGCAGGGTCGGGTGCTGCATTACGATGGTGCAACGTGGGCCGCGGCGAGCGCGCCAACGACAGCAGGTCTCTACGGAGTCTGGGGTACCTCGGCGTCCGACGTCTACTTCTGCGGCGATCAAGGAACCTTCCTGCACTACGATGGCAAGGGCGGTTGGACACCCATCCCGACCGGCACCACTTCAGCGCTGCTCGGAATCTGGGGAAGCTCCTCCAGCGACATCTACATAGTCGGGCTGAACGGCGTCGCGCTCCACTACGACGGACAGAGTGTCACGCCATTCAACCTACCGAATCTGACGGCCGAGCCTAACGAGGCAGTGGAGGCACTCGGCACAGTGTGGGGCAGCCGCGCGAATGATGTCTGGGTCGGCGGTGGGTTATCCGCTGGGGACGTATGGCATTTCGACGGCGCCGCCTGGACCAAGCACACTCTCTGGACCATCGCGGGCTCCACGGGCCAGGGTGTGAATGGCCTCTGGGGGACGTCGAGCTCGGATATCTGGGCGGTGGGTGAAGGCAGCGCGTATCACTTTGATGGAACGACGTGGACCGCGACGCCGCTGCCCACGACTGGTTCTACGACGCTGATCCAGGTGTGGGGATCGGGCTCGTTGAACGTGTTCGCAACCGGAGTTTCGAACGGCGTGGGCGTGATCTTGCGGTACCAATGAAGTACTGTCATTCCGAGGAGCGAAGCGACGAGGAATCTGCACCTCGCTCGCGCCCGGCAACGTGCAGATCCCTCGCTACGCTCGGGATGACATTCTTCAGAGCCTCTAAGGGCTAGCGCGCTCGTAGACCGGCTTTCCTCCCACCACTGTCATTACAATCTTTGTATCGCGGATGGTTTCCGGAGCGATCTTCGTTAGGTCGCGGTCGAGAATGACGAAGTCTGCCAGCATTCCCTTCGCGAGCGTTCCCTTCTCTTTCTCCTGGAACTCCGCGAACGCCGCTCCGCTCGTGTAGGCGCGGAGCGCGTCCTCGACGCTGATCTTCTGCTCGGGAATCCAGCCGCGCGGATTCTTGTCGTCGAGTGTGCGACGCGTAACGGCCGCATAGATTCCCTCGATCGGCGTCGCCGGTGCAACAAACCAGTCACTCCCGAAGGCGAGCCGCACCTTGGCGTCACGGAGCGAGCGAAAGGCGTACGTCGTCTTGGCGCGCTCGTGCCCGATCACCTTCTCCGCCCAACGCCCGTCGTCGATCGCGTGATACGGTTGCATGCTCGCGATGACGCCCAACGGAGCGACACGGGGGATGTCAGCCGGTGCGATGTGCTGCAGGTGCTCGATGCGGAACCGCCGATCGCGCGGACCGTCTTCCCTCTCCACACGCTGATAGATATCGAGCTGCGTTCGGATCGCCCTGTCGCCGATCGCGTGGACGATCACTTGTAGCCCCGCCTTGTCGGCGCCCGACGTCCACTCGTAGAGGTGTTCTGGTGTATTCACGAACAAGCCCGTGTCGTTCGGGGCGTCCGTGAAGGGTTGCAGCATCGCCGCCGTATGCGAGCCTAACGATCCGTCGACGAATCCCTTCAGGCCCCCAATGTGTAGCCACTCGTCGCCGCGCCCACGCGCCTTCACCGTATCGCGCAGCTGAGCCCACGACGCGAGCGGCACGACGGCGTAAATGCGCGTCTTCATGCGACCCGACGCGCGCGCTCGCTCGAAGGCGGTGAGATCGGCGAAGGTCCCCATGTTGTGCACCGAAGTCACGCCATTTCCGGCGACGTAAGTCATCGCTGCATCCACCGCACGATCTATTACTTCCGCTGGAGGATCCGGCACAGCTCGGTCTACGAGCGAGGTGGCGTTGTCCTTGAGAATCCCCGTCGGCGAAT
>JANWKK010000272.1 GCA_025451425.1 Gemmatimonadaceae bacterium | reverse complement strand
GCCCGAAATCGCGTCGCGCTCAGAAAAAGCGTTTCACTCTCATCATCGGCTCGCGCGTCGGTAGCGTACTTCGCATTCGGTGCCAGTCCCTCGGAGCCGAAGGACTCGCCCGGCGTCGCGATCCATGGCACGAAGCCGCGACCCGCACGCACACGACTGCGGAGAACGACGCGTCCTCGCGTAACGATGAATACGCCATCCGCGGCTGTTCCGCGCTGATAGATTGCGAAGCCGGCCGGCCATGATGCCCGCGCGGCGTAAGCAGCAACTGCTTCGCGTTCCTGCGTAGACAATCGCGCAGGCCCCCCCGTCAACGTCTCACCCACGACCACCCTCGCTTCCGGCCAACGGTATTGCAGGTTGCAATGTCTGGGCCGCTCTTGACAGGCTGACGTTTCCATCCTGTTTTGCAGGGTGCGCGCACGGCGCGCATGAGGCCGCACCGACATCGACATGTGGTCGATGTCCGTTGATCGCGTTTGCGCGCCGGGAGGATTCACGAAGCTCATGACGTTCGGCGCGCCCGAGAGCGAAACAGATAGCAACATGCGTATCCCGTCGATTGTAGTACTCGGCGCGGATGCGCTTCTTGCTGCGCTGCCAGCGACGCCGATCCAGCTCGCGCATGCGTGCATGCTCGTTGGATATCAGAATGTCGTGCCCGCGAGTTGGGGAGACGAGCTCATCGCCGCGGCTTCGCTTCGTGCCTTACGACACCACGGGCAGCTTCCCGCAATTCAGTGTAGCTGTCCGCACGTCGCGAACCGACTGCTTGCTGTCGGCACCGATTTGCGACCTTTTCTTCTCTCGCTTGTTGCACCGCCAGTCGCGCTCGCGCGTTATCTACGAGCGATGCACTCGCCGCGAAAGTTGCGAATCACGTACGTGGGCCGCTGTCCGTTCGCGACGGACGATTCGATTGACGCGCGACTCACACCCGAGGCGTTGCTTGCGATCTTCGGCGATCATCAGATCGCGATCGAACAGCAGCCCGATTACTTCGATTCCGTGATTCCACCGGATCGTCGTCGGTATCGTTCGCAGCCGGGCGGGCTTCCCACGACAGCGATGCTCTGGTCAGCGGAAGGTAATGGTACCATCGCGGCACGGTCTCTGGTCGAGTTGTTCGGCGAGGAACTGCCAGTCGAGTTGGCGCAGCATCTCCTCTCCGGGAAACCGGCGCTGATCGATGTTGCTCCCACGCTGGGTTGTGTTTGCAGCGGAGCGGCGGCCGACGTTGACGCAATGCACGCACGCGCTCGAGTTGCGGAGCTCGAGCCGCCGCGCGCCTCGCATCCGATTCTCGATGAGACGATTGTCACCGAAACGTCATTGTCGCTTCCCGCCACTCCGCGCAGCCCGATCGAACTGGTTTCTCCGCAAGTGAGTGTCGTGAGTGCGCCGGCGGCGGAACAAGCGATGCCTAACGGGCCTCCTCATTTCTCAGGTGATGAGAACGCGCCGACACCGCGCGTCCCGCGGCGTGAGATTGAGACAACGCCGTCCGCTCACCCGCCGCACTCCGGCCGCCGCTACTCGCCGGCCCACGGCGTGGCTCGACTCACCGGCGTCGGGCTACCAACCGCGCGCGACGCGGACGGCAGACAGCTACCTCGCACCTATGTCGCGAGGCGACGTTTACCTACGCGTCTCAGCCGCGCCTCGACCGATGTTGAAGCTCCGATCGCACCGAGCACGGATCAGCCGCGCGCGCCCGAACCTCCGACACGGAGCGAGAAAGAAGAGTCGCGGACTCAAGCGACCCCGCCAACTAGCGATTCAGCTGCGACGACCCTTGCCGAAACGATGCCGCCGATGCCATCGTCGCCAATCGAGATGTCGTCGACGATCGTTGCGACGGGGGTCGAGGTCGTCGAGACAGTCGCGCCGCGCCGGGCACCGCCCGCGCGGCGAGTAGATGAAGAACGCGACACCAATGCTCGATTCGCCGAGCGAGCGGTGGCGCTCCCGGTAACACGTCTCTCGGATGGGCGCCTGCGTGAAGACGCGCCGCCACAGCATGCAGGAGACCGACCCGTTATACAACTTCTAACGCTCGGTCTCCTGATCTCGATGATCGTTCTTGTCAGCGCTGCGGTCGGCGTTCTTGTTGGCCGTTGGATGACGCAGCGCTGATTGCTCGCCGCGCGTCCGCGAGCGCGCGCGTCGCCTCATCGAACCGCGCGGCAAGATCGGCAATTTCGCGCTTCGCAAGCGTCGAATCACTACGACGGATCGCTTCATTGATGGTTGGAAGCGCCATGTTCGCGTAGCCGTTGTCCTCGTCCGCAACGTAGATCAGGTTGCGAAACCAGGGTCGGCCATGCAGTCCTTCCGACCGCGTCAATGCGCGCTCGACTCGCATCAGCGCGCGATTCGTCTCCTCGAGCGCGTCCTTCCCAGCCGTTCCCGTAGCCAAGGCCGCGTCGCGCGCGCTCGAGAAGCCAACGGCCATCTCCTCCATGTGATCGATCGCGACACGCAGAGGAGCTGTCGGGGACGCTGCGTCCCATCGATGCTGCGCGAATGCTCGATCGATATTCGTGAGATAGTGCCGCATCGTGCGCGCGAACTCGACGTAGTCGTAAGGCAGCACGTCCGCATTGGCGACGCGCAGTACCATGCCCGCGGCGATGCGCGCCGCCGTCGCGTGATACAGAAAGCCGGGATCGCCGAACTTCGACATCCAGTTGAAGTCGTCGTACTGCGAATGGTATACGCCGCCCGCGCCCCCAAAACCCCACTCGGCGATGGGAATCCCGAGGTGATTGTAGAACGGAGCGAAATCCGATCCGCCGCCCGGATCGCCCATCGCTGGCTCCGATGAATCAGCGACCGCAGAGGCTCGTCGCCACTCCGAGTACACGCTGCCATGACCATTCGGATCGGGTACCCCGCTGGCGACGGAGCGGATCGTGGGGCGGAGCGAGGGCGAGCCGCCTCCGTTGAAGCGTGGCCCCTGCGCGGCGACGTCCTGGTTGAAGTACGCGACCGCATCCTTCGTTAGGCGCAGCGAGTCGTCCTCGACATACTCTACAGAGCCGATCAAACCCCATTCTTCGGCGTCCCACGTGGCGAAGACAATCGTTCGCTTCGGTCGCATCCCGTTCTTCACCTGCTCAGCGACGGCGCGCGCCGACTCGAGGACGCTCACGGTTCCGCTGACGTTGTCCGCCGTGCCAGGACCCCACGCGTCGCGATGCCCGCCGACGATGACCAGTTCGTCCGGAAGCTCACTGCCACGGATGATTCCGAATGTGTCGTAAATCGGCTTCAGCGCGCGCGTGGCGCGGTCATCGTGGACAACGACTCTCGCCTTCACGGGACCCGGGCCGATGTGATAGCGGAACGGGAGCCCGCCCTGCCACAACTGCGGCACGCTCACCCCCCGCACATTCCTCAGCAGCTCGGCCGCGTTGCCGTAGCTCATTGGGACGACGGGAATGTGCGGAATGTCCATCTTGCTCTCGGGCAGCCGCGGCGCGTTTCGATTGCTCGGGTAGGATGGCGTCGAAGGATCACCATCGGTGTTCAAGACACTGCCGCGCTGGACGCCTCCCGAAGGACGCATCGGTCCTTCGGGATAGACATCTCCGCGAACGAACCCGTCGTCTTGTGGATCGCTGTAGATGATCAACGCTGCTGCCCCGTGGCGCTCGGCTTCACGGGCTTTGATGCCGCGGAACGATCGGCCGTACCGGGCGATGGCAATCTTGCCTTTGACGGAGACGCCGAGTGAGTCGAGCTGCGCGTAGTCCTCGATCAGTCCGTAATTGACGTACACGACTTCGCCGGTGACATCGCCCTGCCCGCTGTAGCCGTTCACGGTGGGGTACTGTGTCAGCGACGATGCTGGATCGTTAGGTATGGCCGGCTCGGCGAGATTCAAACGAAGAGTGTCAGGAGCCATTCGCCACACGCGAACGTCGGTGGCGTGGGGCATCCAGATCTCGTAGCTCCGAACCTCCGTCTCGAGGCCCCAGGATTTCATCTGTGCGATCACGTAGTCGCGGGTACGCGCCTGCGCCGGAGTGCCGGCCACGTGAACGTCGCGCGACAATGCTCGGGAGTGTGCCGCCGCGCTCGTTGGACTCGGTCGCTGGATCGCGTCGGATTCTATTTGCCGCTCGCGAGTGGCGGTCGCTGGCGAGTACCCAACCAGGTTCTGTTGCGCCGCAAGGCCAGACGACGCAGTGATGGCCAGAATGGCCGCGAGAGAGGCGAGTGAGAGCTTGCTCATTGATGATGAGTGGCAGCGATTAGTGACTTTGTGAGGTTGCGCCGAAATGCATTCAGACCGTGGCCGCACTGATGTTCAACCGCCAGTAATCGAGGGTAAACGAAGGATCGTCTTCTTTCGCCTGGGAGACGAGGGCGTCCACGAATCGTTTTCGTAGATCATCCCTCGAGAGCTTCTCGAGGTACGGCCGTAACACGACTGCTTCAACGAAAGATCGAAATCGGCCGGCATCGGGAAATCTGGTTGGCGCGTGCTCGAGCCAGCAATGCGCGCTACGAAACCCGGCTTGCAGGAGGCGGCGTTCGGTGTCCTCAGGGGTCGCGAAGCGCCAGGGCTCTCGCCAGGCCGCGAAACATGCTTGAAATGTGGGTTCAGCGGCGAGCGCGTTAGCTCGGGCATGAATGACTTCCAGGTTAGGTCCGCCACCACACTGGGCCTCCATGCGGCCGCCGTCGCGCAAGACGGCGCGGAGCTCGCCGAATAGCCGATCATGATCCTGAATCCAATGAAAGGTCGCCGTACTGAAGATCAGATCGAATGCCCGGCTGAATGGCAAAGACACGAGGTCGGCGCAGACAACGGGCATCGCGCAAACACCGCCTAACGTGTGCGCGGCGGCACGAGCCATGTTGTCCGAGAGGTCACACGCGACCACGAATCCAGCGGGAGTTCTCGACGCGAGCTCTTTCGTCAGTCGACCCGAGCCGCAACCTGCGTCGAGTACATCTTCATCGCCGGCAAGTTGGACACGGTCGAGAACACGAAGTCCCCAGGCATACTGCGGATCGGAGACGGCGTGGTACGCCGCCGCATTCCACTCACGCGACGACGCGCCGCCCGACGAGGAAGAACCTTGACGATCAGTCATACTCCTCGAGCGCTCTCCGAATTGCCGCGCGGAGCCGATCCTCTCTCTGGTAATCCGCCGCGATCGTGGCGGCGAGCACGCTGAAGTGCCGGACCATTTCGGCATCGATGAACCGATCTCGATCGCCGCGAACGCCTAATTGTTCGAGCGAACGCTCAGCCAACTGCCGCAGCAACTCGCGCGTCTCTCGATCCAGCGCCTCGAGCGAAGGGGGATCGGACTGCGGCGGGGCGATTTCGGGAGCACGCATTGGCGCGCTCCACAGCGCATGAACCGGCGCCAGCGTGACGACGAACGAGCCCGGCGTATGCTCGCGATGCGAAGCGACCACGCCGCGCGGCTTGAGCCGATGGATCAGTCCCTCGATTGCGCTCCTAACGACAGATACGCCGCCCGGACTGTTCTTGCCTCGTCCCGTAATGATCAGAACCTCAGCGTCGCCACTGCGTCTCGATAGCTCAACTTGCTGCTGACGCAGCCACGCTTCGCCTCGTGCAACTGCTTC
>JANWKK010000271.1 GCA_025451425.1 Gemmatimonadaceae bacterium | reverse complement strand
GCGCGAGCGTCGCGAGCGGCACGCCGTACGCCGCCGCGAAGTCGCCGCCGTTGTGATAGACCGCGCGCAGGTCGGCCGCGCCGTAGCGATCGAGCAGGAAACGCACGAACGATCCGGCGGTCACGTAGCTGCGCGCCGACGACATCGTGAGGAAGCCGAGCGACTGCAGCTCGGCGATCGACGGCGTCACGCCCATCGCCTGGAGCACGCGCACGTCCTCGTGCGGCGTGAGCTCGGGGTAGCCGGCGCCCGGCCAGTCGATCGCGACGGCGAGGCCCTCGATCAGCCCCGGATCGAAGCGCAGCGGCAGCCCGGCGACGCGCCGCGCGGCGACGCCGAAGATCGGATCGCCGAACGCGCTCGCGACGGCGTGCGCGATCTCGTGGCGCAGCGACGGGTGCGGGAACGCGTGGTGATCGATGTAGATCGCGTGCTGCCACGGCTTGGTGATCTCGACCTGGCGCGCGCCGAACCAGCGTGCCTTCTGGTCCGCGTTCGCGAAGTAATACGACTGGAGCTTGCCCGGCGGCGCGGCGCCGAGCTGCGCGACGACCTCCGCGTAGCGCAGCTCGTGATCGGCGGCGATCAGCTTGATGTCGCGATCGATGTCGCGCGTGTGCGCGTAGTGGATGACGAAGTGCGCGGTCTCGATCCGGCCCGACAGCACGCGATCGAGGTCGTCGCCGTCGACGGCGTAGCCCAGGTGGCCCGCGTTGGCGTGCAGCGCGCCCGCGGCGAGGGTGCAGCCGAGCGCGAGCGCCAGCGGACCCCACCGGCGGCCGGCCGGACGGGGCGCGCGCCACATCCAGCGAAAGCGCGGCACGTCGAGTCGGGTCGCGACCAGCGCGACGACCGCGACGACCCACAGCAGCTGCTCGACGCGCGACCACACCAGCGGCCCGGTGATCTGGATCGTCGTGTCGTAGAGGTTGCCCTGGACGTAGCCGATCACCGGGCTGAACACGAACACCGGCGGCTCGGTGTAGAACCGCACGAGGCCGACGATCGCGCACACGAGGATCGGCAGCTGCGCGAGCGCGGCGCACAGCCAGCGCCGCGGCCCGACGGCGGCGCCGCTCGCATGGCCGGTGGCGCCGCCGAGCGCGGCGGTCGCGAGCGGCAGCGCGAGGTACCAGGCGAGGCCGGCCGTCCAGTCGCAGGTCGGCACCCAGATGCCGCGCACGGCGCACACCACCGCGGGGAGGATCGCGACGCCGACGCCGAGCACGCTCGCAGCGAGCGCCGTGGCGGCGAGCGTACGGCCCGCAAAGCTCGCACGCTCCACGCCTTCGCCGGGTTCTTGCGCGAGCACGCGGGCGAGGGCGGCTCCGAGATCCAGCGACGCGAACGCGGCGAACCACGACGCGGCGAGCGCGAGCTCGTAGCCGAGGACATCGAACAGCGGGACGAGGCCCAGCCCCAGGCCGAGCACGACGCCCAGTGCGGCCCACACGTGGAACCGCCGGCGCCGGACCATGAGGGCGATTGCGCCCCGGATCGTCACGAGTGCGTCCTCCGCGGCGCCGCGCAGAACCTGGTAGAGTGAGCCGTGCCCGAGGTGCCCGAGGATGACCCGCAGAGCGATCGACGCGGCGAGCTGCGGCGTCCGATCGAGCTGAAGGTCGAGTACAAGCGGCTGAACACGTTCTTCGCCGACTACACCAAGAACATCTCGCGCGGGGGCACGTTCATCAAGACGCGCCGTCCGCTGCCGGTGGGCACCGAGTTCCTGTTCAAGCTGTTCGTCCCCGGCCGCACGGAGCCGCTGACGATCCACGGCGAGGTCCAGCGCGTCGTGACGGGCGAGGAAGGAGACGAGGGCATGGCGATCCGGTTCGTGTATCGAGAGGGCGATCCCCAGGCCGAGATCGCGCGGGTGGTGGAGGACATCATGACCGATAGCCTCGGCCCGCGCTTGTACGACAAGCTGATGGTGCAGGCGCAGAAGCGCCGGAGTTGTCTTGGCCGTCGGCCGGTTCTTCCGCTTCCTCGCGCCCTATCTGATCACGCTGTCCTCGATGATTTTCGGGCTCGTGTCGCTGTGGTCGGCGCACGCGGGCGATCCGGCGCTCGCGGCGTGGATGATCATCTACGCGGTCCTGACCGACCGGCTCGATGGCCTCGTCGCGCGCGCGATGCACGCGACGAGCGAGCTCGGCATGCAGCTCGACTCGTTCGCGGACTTCTTGAACTTCGGCATCGCGCCCGCGTACCTCGTGCTCACGTACCTGTCGGGCCGCGCGGACCTGCCGTATCGCACCGGCACGCCGCACTTCCTGCTGTTCGCGGCCGCCGGCGCATACATGCTCTGCGCCGTGTTCCGCCTCGCGCGCTACAACGTGATGTCGGACGATCATGTCCCGACGAAGATCTTCTTCGGCTTCCCGACGACGCTGGCCGGCGGCCTGCTCGCGATCTGGTTCCTCGTCTTCCTCAAGTACGATCCATCGAGCGCCCCGTTCGGCGGCGCGAAGCTGTTCGGCAACTCGCTGCACACGCCACTCGGCGTCTGGAAGTACCTGCCGATCGCGCTCGTGGTCGGCGGCTACCTGATGGCCTCGCGCCTTCCCATGCCCAAGGTCGGCATGACGAAGAATCGAGTGGTGAGCGTGGGGCTCCTGGCGGTGCTCGCCCTCGGCTACGCCTGCGGCTTCGCGATGCGCTATCCCGAGCTCTGCTTCTGGATGCCGACGGTCTGGAGCGTGGCCTTCTTGATCTGGGGCCAGGCCTCGCCGACGGCGCGCGCGATGTACCCGCCGCCGCTGTTCCCGAAGTCGACGACCAAGCCGCTGATCCGCCCGCAGGAGGATCTCGAGGACATCGTCCTTGACGAGGCCGCAACCCGCACGCTAGGACGACACGGCAACACCCCGGGGGATTAGCTCAGCGGGAGAGCATCGGCTTTGCAAGCCGAGGGTCTGGGGTTCGATCCCCCAATCCTCCACGTACTTACGAGAGCGGCGGCGCCGTTAGTCACCGATTAATCACCGCAAGACGCGCTCCCAAATCTTGTCGGGACGCGATCTCTCTTCGGCTACGCGTTCATGCAGCAAACGCGCGAGTGTCAGCGTCGTCGTGTAAACATCTTGGATTGTGTCGGAGCGGATCATCAGGGATCTCGAAAGCTTCGGCGCTACGCGCGCGCAGCTTGTAGATCTTGCCGAAGGTCCGGGACCAAGAACGCTTCCGTACCTCGACCTCGCGCGCGCGTCGTCGGACGGACGCGCGCCTGTTGTCTTTGAGGTGAATGGCCAGCCATGCGCCTACGTATTCGATGGTCGCGAGCGCGATGAGAACATTACTCGCTGGATTCGACGCATAGCATTCCGTGGCGACGCTGACTGGATCGGGGTGCTAAGGCCAGGACGGCTCGATGTCTTTCGTGCGGCGCTTGGCGTAGCGAAACCCAAAGCGGTTGAAGGACTCGCTCAAGGTCCATTTCTGTTTCCATCGTTGGTTCACGCGCGGCACGGCGGTGATGTGCCAAGCGTTCGCGCAGCGCTGCTTACCCTGCTTCGCAAATCGATCGCAAATGCGCGTGCCTCTGGCGTAGGTGCGAAGGACGCTCTGTCTCTCGTTGGTCGCGCTCTCTTCTGGAGATTCCTGGTCGATCGTCAACTGCTCGAGGGGATCGATCCTTCCGACATCGCGCCACGAGCGACGACATGGGAATCGTGCCTCGATACGAAGCCGAATGCGCTGAAAACGTTCGAATGGCTAGACGAGACGTTTAATGGCGGTTTGCTCGCATTCAATACGCTTGCTGGCGCATCCCAGATCAAAGCATCCGTCTACGAATCTGTTGTCGGAAACATCGCGCATGGCGCCACAGCTGAGGGCCAGCTTGCGCTGAAGCTGCCAACCGAATGGCGCGAGGTGAACTTTTCTCACGTGCCGGTGGGACTACTTAGCGAGGTTTACGAGGCATTTGCCCACGATGCCTTCGGGGAGGAAGCGAGGCGACAGAGCGTCTTCTATACGCCACGCCATATCGCTGAGTTTGTTGTTAGAGAGGCGCTCGCTGCGCTCGATGGTGTCGAGCGTCCAAGAGTGCTCGACCCATCCGCGGGCGCCGGCGTCTTCCTGGTAACCGCATTCCGCGCTCTCGTCGAGCGTGAATGGAAGTTGTCTGGCACTCAACCCTCACGCAAAGTGATCCGGAGGATCCTTAACCAGCAGCTCGTCGGATTTGACATAAGTGACGACGCGCTTCGTTTGTCTGAGCTTGCTCTGTATCTGACCGCGATCGAGCTCGACCCTGAGGAACGGCCGCGACCGCTAAAACTGCTTCGATTCGACGCGCTACGCGATAGCAGCTTGTTTCTGGTGGACTCGAGGCAGCAAGGGAGCATCGGACCGGTTGAGCGCCGATTCCGCGGCAAGTTTGACCTTGTTGTTGGGAATCCCCCTTGGACCGCAACACGAACAAGCGAGGAGAAACGCGTCTGGGTCCAAGGCAGCCTAGATGCAGTTCGGCAGCGCCTTGGCGACAACCGCGCGGCCACTTTCGATTTTCCTGGAACAAACCCAGATCTGCCTTTTGTGTATCGAGCGATTGAATGGCTCGTGCCTCAGGGCGTAATCGCGCTCGTGACGCATGGTCGCTGGCTGTTCGCGCAGAGTAAGCAAGGCATCGCGTCGCGTCGCGACCTTCTAGAGAGCGTGCATGTGACGGGCCTTCTAAATGGCGCTGCACTGCGCGACTCGAACGTATGGCCGAACGTGCGGCATCCGTTCTGCCTCATGTTCGCAGTGAACGAACAGCCTCCAGCTTCGGCTAGTTTGCAGTTTGTCAGCCCGGAACTTGAACGGACGCCCGATCGCGAACAGCACTACGTGCGTATCGATTGGAACGACTCTCGCGAAGTTGCTGTGCGTGCGATCATCGATAGGCCGTGGACGCTGAAGGTTCTCTTCCGCGGAAGCGTTTTCGACGAAGCCATCATCGATGACCTCCATCGCAAAGGTGTCGCGCTCGGTGACTACCTGAAGGAACTCGGCACCAAACTCTTCAATGGGTATCAGGTCGGGTCGAATCCGCGGACGCACCAGTCAACGCGACATCTTCGTGGGCTACCCGACCTGATGGGGACGGATCCGGACTTCTTCATCGACACGTCTGTGCTTCCACCATTCTCGATTGCCAGCGCGCACCGCCCGCGTGATCGGTCGATCTACAAGGCGCCGCTGTTAATCGTGCATGAATCGATGCGAGCGGACCGCATGGCCCCACGCGCCATGCTCGCGTTTGTGGATCTGGTTTTCGACGAGCGCTTCAGTGCAGCGTCCTTCGCCGGCGTTGCGAATGGGGAGGACGTCGCGTCCTATCTCCAGCTTGTTGTTCAATCTTCGGTGTTCGTGCACGCTGCGTTCTTCCTGGATGAACAATACGGGGTCGAACGTGAGGTCATCCAGAAACGCACGATCGCGAACGTTCCGGTAATTCCTTGGGACAAGCTGTCGCCGTCATTGCGTCGACGATCGTCTGCGCTATCGGCGCGGCTTCGCACAGGAATGACAAAGAAACTGCTCGCCGACATCGACACGTTTGTCGCTGACACCTATGAGCTGTCCGATGTTCATCGTGTCGCTGTAGAAGAGACGCTGGCAACTGCGTTGCCCACTGCGACTGCGAAAGGAACAGCTACTAGGGCGACTCGTGAAGCTGAGCGGGCTGAGTTTGCGGCCGTATGCGAAGACGAACTGATGGAGTTGCTCGGCGACGCAGTCCAGGTACGTCCATCAGAAATCGCCAGCGGTGGCCCATGGCGGTTCGTGCAAGTGGATCGGGGCAATCGCGTGGCCAAGTCGGTCCCTGTTGATCCCCACAAGTTCCTTGAGGCTGCGGATGACGCCTCGGCTTCACTAGTCACCATTGAAGTCAACCGCAGCACGTTGCTGGTGGGACAACTCGACCAGTTCCGATATTGGACGCGTACAAGGGCGCGCTTATTGGCGACTTCATTGGCAGCGGAGAAGTTTGATGCCTAAAGGTCCGAGCCGTCGGGCTCTGTCGATGAGGCTCCCGCATGCCGAATTCGAGCCTGACGTTTCTGAGGTCCACAAGCGAGCAATTGAACGGGCCCTACGCTGGGCATGGGCTGAGGTGTGCCGCAGATGGTCGTCGATCGTGCAGAACGGGACCGAAGAAGAGATCACCGCGAAGCTCCAATACGTGCTGAATCTTCATGGCGACGACTATCGACGATGTGCACCCGGTCTTAGGTCTTTCGAGACCGTCAACCGCGGAGCCAAGGTTGTAACGGCCGACGGTCGCATCGAGAAGATGCCAGACTTGGTGTTTCGTCCACCGGTGACGCACGGCGTGCGGAACCGAAGCGAATGGGGATTCTTCGTCGAGTGCAAGATCATCGACGGCGCTGCGACGGTTGCCCTCTATTGTGACCAGGGCATCGCTCGATTCGTGCGCGGCGAATACTGCGCTCGGATGCCTAGCGGCGGAATGGTCGCTTACGTGCGTGATAGGTCAGCACCGTATGGTGCCCTTCAAACTCGACTAGGAAAGGATCTCGCGACACGTCGGCATGCCGCTCGAGCTGCGAGCGATATGAGCGACTCGCTGCACGGCCGGGGCACACTGCCAACTCCGTGCGTCGATATCCTTCTGACGCACCTCTGGCTACTCACGTAAGGTTTGCACGGGTGCAACCGAGAGGCACGCGCCGAAGCAGCGAGGATTGTTGCTGTGCGGTCCGTTCTACCTAGCTGCAGAACGACCGGCACTTAATCGTTATCCGAAGAGACGACCTCCGTGTCGCGATCGAAGGCTTCGCTGATGACCCGTCTCGAAGGCGGCCACGCGTTGCGAACGCTTCGAGCAGGCATCGCTCGCGCGCGAGCTCGTGCGTCATCGACTAGGTCGCGCACTGCCTCGGAGCCAAGCTGCTTCCTGATCTTCATGGCTGCCTTTCCATCGCCGTTTCTAGCTCGTCGATCGCTTGACCTTCAAGATCAATGCTCGCTCGATCAGATGGTACCCGAGGTTCCGCAATTGCGGGATCCCAAGGGGAGATCGCTCCGCTCTTCTTCTTTCGCTTGACCGCATGGCCGGAGCTGAGCGTCAGCGAAAACAGGTCCATGTAGCGCCGCGGCCCGATCCCGACGAAGTGCTTGAACACAACCCGACCATTCGCCGCGTCGCCTGGCTTGCACTCCTCTTCCCAAAATACGGCGTCCGCGTACAACTCAGACGCCTTACTTTTCGGGTACGCCTCGACGTATTGCACTTCCTTGATCCCAGCGTCCACGATGTGCTTCGCGCAGTTGTGGCACGGAAACGTCGTGCAGTAGAGCCGCGCGTCTCGCGTAGCGATGCCGTTGCGAGCGCAACACAGAACCGCTTCCATCTCGGCGTGAACAGGGCGCCCGTACTCAGTGATGTCCAGTAACAGACTTCCATCGAGCGCGGTCGCGAAGTCTTCGTACGCCTTTTCATCGGACTTCTTGTCGGGGTGAGTTCGGTCGAAGATGTCGCGGATAATTTTCAGCTTGTGCGCCGCATTCGAGTCGTATCCCAGCACGTGGTCGCGCTGATCCGTTCCATCGGGCCAATAAAGGCCGCCGCCGGCCTGGGCGACGTCATTTGCGCCAACCGCAACAACATCACCTTCACCACGAACGATTGCGGCGCCGACTTGTCGCGACAGATCGCCCGATCGCAAAGACGCCGCATATGCGAGGTACATCGCGTGTTCGTCGGCACGCGGTGAAAGGCTTGGCCTACCAAAGAGCAGGTCGAGAAATCGTTGAGCTTCCTGAACCGCGCCGGCGCAGCTTGGCTCTTTGACCCGAAGGAAGACATCGCCGAGTTCGAAAGCGTCGCGAGTTCGCTGGCCCCACTTCGGATTCTTGAACTCATCTTCCTCGTCGCGCTCGATCAAGGTCTCCGCAAGGTCAGGAGCAACTTTCAGATCTTCGATCAGGTGCCGAAGTCTCTCGTTGTACGTTGAATAGAGGGAGATAACGAACAGCCGATCGCCGTAGATCTCGCGAAGCCGCGCCACTTCCTCCGGTAGCTTCAGCTGGCGGATGACATACGCGGGAGGCTTCGAGCCGTCGTTGCGACGTCGCGCAGCTTGAATGCCGAGCGTTGCGAGCAGCGCCATCGCATCTTTGATCCTGAGCGCTGCGCGGAATGCGTCACCCGCGTTCATCAACTGCTCGATTCGTGATCCCGGGTCGGTTGCGGTAATGGACCCGGCCTCAAGGACGTGCTCGCGAAGCAACTCCGTTAGCCAAATCGGCACGGGCTCATAGCCGTACGCAGCGAACAGCTTCGAGAACTCCTCTATGAACGTGTCGAGCGGAGTCCCTGTGGCAGCGACCAACGCGAATACAAGCGATGTCCTTGCGTCCATACTCATACGGCATCTGATAAGCGCGGTGTCCTCTTACTGCCACGCTGGCACCAATGACGGAGGCGCGCAAGAAAGCGCCGTACCGCGCGCTGGAGGGTTGCTAACCACCTCAAAGGCCATTGACGAGCAATTCCCACCGGAGCCCCGCAGGATCGAAACCGTAGGCCGTGATGCGATAGTCGCCCGGACCAAACCGGCGCGTGACTTCTTCGATCGCGCACGGTCCCGACACATGGAATCCGCCAAGCTCGACGACCTCGTTGAACTCAAGATCGCCGTGCTGGAAGTCACCGCGTGATCGGCCGACGCTGATCCGCGTGATGGTGCCGCTCGGTAGTGCGCCGAGCCGCTCCGCGAGCGTCTCGGGATTCGCACGCGGAATCTCGCCTCGGCGCGGTAGACGCGGCTCGCGGGCCATGTGCAGCTGGCCTTCGGCAAGGCCGATACACCATTGCTCAAACAGCGCGCGTACGGTGTCGGGCTCTACGCGTAGGCCGATCACTATCTCGGCGAGCGACTGCCGTTGCTCGAGGCGTTCGAACACCAGTGCCGCCAGTTCGCCCGCCGACCGTTGCTCGGTCGGGCGCGTAATGGGTGTCGACGTGCGGCCAGATTGCTTCGCGGGGACCTCGTTCATTATCTCGGCGGCGAGCGCTGCGACGTCGCTCTCGTCGAACCACCGGACG
>JANWKK010000270.1 GCA_025451425.1 Gemmatimonadaceae bacterium | reverse complement strand
GGCATCAGAATTCCGCATCAAGATTTCGCATCAAGATTTCATAGTGTTGGCGAAAGCCGCGCGGACGATTACCATACGGGAGACGTCTCATCGGACCACTCGATTCGAGCCTTGCGTGACTAACCGCTTTTCCTCGCGCTGTTCCGCAGTCTGCGCAGGTCTGTTGACCCTTGCTTTACTCGGCTTGGGCCAACGGCACGCGGCAGTCATCCACGACGCCACGGCGTCACCTGCGCCGGTCGCAACATGGGGCGATCTCGACGGTGACGGTCGTCCCGACGATGTGGTGATTCAGCGCCACGGCGCGACGGATACCGTGGGGCTGTTGCTCAGTGCGGCGGGCGCCACGGAAGCGCCATTGGACGTGGGACCAGGGTTCGTGGCGCTCAGTGCGCTGGACGTCGATGGTGACGGCGACGTCGACCTCATTACCACGACCGCCACCGGTGCCGAATTCTGGCTGAACGATGGGCACGGTGTCTTTACGCGTTCCGACCGCCCGGCGTCGCACCGCCTGGCAGGGACTCCGGTTACCGATTCCGGGAGCAGCGGCTCGCTCGAGGCCATTTGCGCGACGCCGTCTGCCACCCCCGTCCGCCGGGTCATGGACCCGCTGCCAGAACCCGCTCTGACGGTCGAATCGGCGTGCGCGTCCGCCCTCTCCACGTTGTCGTCGTCCGCATCGCGGCCACGCGCTCCGCCCGCGCGCTCCGCTCGCTCCTGATTTCCTGATATTTCGCGCACACATCCTGGGCGCCCACGCTGCCGTGATCGGCAGTGACGGCCCGGGCGTGTCGTGCTTCACCTGAGACCGGCTCCAGAGGAGTTCACGATGTACCGCCTTCGCTGGCGCGTTGCCACAGGCGTCCTGGCCGCACTGTGTGCGGTTGGCGATGCCCACGCGCAGACGCCGCTCACATGGCCGGAGGTCCGCGCAAGGCTTGCGGCGGCCAACCCGACGCTGCTTGCGGGCCAGATTGGCATTGCGCAGTCGAAGGCTGCGGAGATCACCGCGTCCCTGCGACCTAACCCCCAGCTGTCGGTCACCAACGATCAGATTGATCCGTTGGACACCGCTCGGCAGGGTCCGTTGGCCAATCTCGTCACCGTCGCCTCGGTGAGTTACTTGCGCGAGCGCCAGGGCAAGCGAGAGCTGCGGCTCGAGAGCGCGCAGCGCGCCACGACGGTCGCCGCTTCGACCCAAGCTGATCTCGAGCGGACGCTGCTCTTTACGCTGCGCAACGACTTCGTGCAGACGCTGCAGGCCAAAGCGGTGCTCGCGCTGACGACCGACACGCTCGCCACGTTCGACCGCCTGCTCTCCGTCAGCCGTGATCGCCTTCAGACGGGCGATATCGCCCAAGTGGACTTCGACCGATTGGAGCTGCAGCGTGAGCAACTGGAGGCGGACGTAGAGAGCGCAACCGTCGGTCTCACGACGTCCAAGATCCAGCTGCTCGCGCTCCTGAACGACCCGACACCGGCCGATCGGTTCGACGTCGCCGGACCGTTCGACGCCGCTGACGTCGTGCAGCCCGTCGAGAAGCTGCGGCAGGCGGCGCTCGCCGATCGTCCCGATCTGCTGGCCGCCATGCAGGCCGTCGACAAAGCGCGCGTCGATCACCGGCTGGCTGTTGCGAACGGATCGGCCGATCCGACGATCAGCGTCGACGCGGGCTTCCCCCAGTCTCCGGAGAGTTATGCGCCGTCGCTGGCGCACTACGTCGGCGTCGGCGTGAGCGTGCCCGTGCGGATCTTCGACCGCAACCAGGGCGAGAAAACCCGCACCGAGCTCGAGATCGCGCGCGCCACCAGGCTCGCTGACGCGGTGCGCGCGGAGGTGATGAGCGACGTCGACTCCGCGTATGCCACGGCCATGAGCACCGCTGCTCTGGTGCGTCGTTATAAGGCCTTGTACCTGGCGGAGGCCGCGCGGGTGCGGGACACCGTGACCTTTTCGTATCAGAACGGCGGCGCGTCGTTGTTGGACTTTCTCCAGGCCGAGCAGGAGTACCGGACGATTCAGTTGAACTACGCCAATCTCGTCGGGGCGCACCTGTTAGCGGTCAGTCAGCTCGATCGTGCGGTTGGACGGGAGGTGATGCCGTGATGCGCAGATACATGATCGCCGTGGCCCTCGGAGCGGGCCTCAGTGTGGCGGGCTGCACCCACCCGGCCGCGGCAGCGGCGGACGCCGCGCCCCCTCCCGCCCGGATCGAGCGGGAGTCGGACAACGGCGAGATCCGTGTCGCGCATCCGGAGGCTTTTCCGTTGGCGACCGCGACGCGCCGCGATGCGGTCTCCGAGATGCACGTGACGGGCGTCGTCGCGCCCGACGTGTCGCGCAGCGTGCCGGTCGTCTCGATGGCGTCCGGGCGGGTCGTCGACATCCGGGCCCGGCTCGGCGATCAGGTGCACAAGGGGCAGGTGCTCGTGCGCGTCCAGAGCGCGGATGCCGCAGCTGCATTCTCCGATTACCGCAAGGCGGTCGCCGACGAGATGTTGTCGCGAACGCAGCTGACGCGCTCCCAGACCCTCTACGATCGGGGAGCGGTCGCCAGGAAGGACCTCGAGGTCGCCCAGGATGCAGAAGCGAAGGCGGTCGTCGACGTCGACACCGCGCGCGAACATCTGCGCGTCCTCGGGCTGGACGCCGCGCGCCCGCCGACGGGCATCGTGGATGTCGTCGCGCCCGTCAGTGGTGTGATCACGGAACAGAACGTCGCAACCGCAGGCGGTGTGAAGACGCTCGACAACTCACCGAATCTGTTCACGATTTCGGACCTGTCCTCAGTCTGGATCATGTGCGACGTGTACGAGAACGAGCTGCCGGCGCTCCACCTCGGAGACCGCGCCGAAGTGCGGCTGAACGCCTATCCTGATAAGGCGGTCACCGGTCGCATCAGCAACATCGGCGCGGCGCTCGATCCGACGCTGCGTACCGCCAAGGTGCGCATCGAGGTTCGCAATCCGGGATTCATGCGCATTGGCATGTTCGTCACGGCCACCGTCCGCGGCCAGACGATGGGCGAAGCCACGGTGGTGCCGGCGACCGCGATCCTGCACCTGCACGATCGCGAGTGGGTGTATACGCCGGTGGACGGAGGCGACTTCAAGCTCGTCGAAGTCGTCAGCGGTCCGACGCTGCCGGGCAACATGCAGGCATTGAAGTCTGGCCTGCGGCCGGGTCAGCGCGTGGTGTCGAACGCCCTCGTGTTCCAGAACACGGTCGAGCAGTGATCAAAGAGACGGTAACCCCATGATCCGCGCGCTGGTCGATTTTGCGCTGAACAAGCGTCTGTTCGTGCTCGCGATTGCGATCCTCCTGTTCATCTGGGGCATCATCTCGTTCCGCAGCCTGCCGGTCGAAGCGTACCCGGACGTGGCGAACAACTACGTGCAGGTCATCACCCAATGGCCCGGCATCTCGGCCGAGCAGGTCGAGCAGCAGGTGACCATCCCGCTCGAAATCGTGATGAACGGCATCCCGCATCTCGAACACTTGCGGTCGGCCTCGCTCTTCGGGCTGTCCAGCCTGATGCTGATCTTCGACGACTCGTCGGACAACGACTGGAATCGCGCGAAGGTGCTCGAGAGGCTGTCGCAGGTCAGTTTGCCGGCGGGGGTGCAGCCGCAGATGGGCGCCGACTACAGCCCGGTCGGGCAGATTTACTTCTTCACGCTGCACAGCACGAACCCTCGATACGACGTGATGGAGCTGAAATCGATCGAAGACTGGACGATTGAAAAGCAGTTCAAGTCGGTGCCCAACGTCGTGGACGTCGCCAGTTTCGGGGGCCCAACGCGCGAGTATCAGGTATTGGTCGATCCGAACAAGCTGATTAGCTACGGGCTGAGCCTCGGGCAGCTGGAAGACCAACTGACCCATAACAACGCGAATGGCGGCGGGAGCTTCATCGAAGAGGGCCTCCAGCAGATCAACGTTCGAGCAGTCGGCCAGGTGCGAACCGTCGGCGACATCGAGCGAACCGTTGTCACGACCAAGAACGGCACCGCGCTTCGAGTGGGCGACGTCGCGACGGTCCTCGAAGGCCCCAAAATCCGGCTGGGCCAGTTCGGACGAGCCATCCATCGCTCGGACGGGACGATCGTCGACAACGACGATGTCGTGGCCGGCATCGTGCTCCTGCGGAAGGGTGCCGATTCGGATGCCGTGCTCGATGCCATTCACGCCAAAGTGAAGGAGCTCAACGACCACGTCCTTCCGCACGGTGTGACCGTCGTGCCGTTCCTCGACCGCAGCGATCTCCTGCACCTGACGACGGGCACGGTGATGCACAACCTCGCCGAGGGCATCATTCTCGTCTCGATCATCCTCTTCTTCTTTCTCGGCAATGCGCGGGGCGCGCTGATCGTGACGTTGACGATCCCGTTCTCGCTGCTGTTCGCCTCGAGTTGTCTGGACCTCCGCCACATTCCCGCCAACCTGCTGTCGCTCGGCGCGCTCGACTTCGGCATGATCGTCGAAGGCGCCGTCGTGATGATCGAGAACATCGTTCGCATGCTGTCGCGTGCCGACGACGACGGTCAGACGGTCGCCCGGAAGATCAGCATCGCGGCGCACGAAGTGCAGCGGCCGGTGTTCTACTCGATCGCGATCATCATCGTGGCGTACCTGCCGATCTTCACCCTGCAGGCCGTCGAGGGCCGCTTGTTCAAACCGATGGCGTGGACGGTGTCGTTTGCGCTCTTCGGCGCGCTGCTGTTCTCGATGTTCGTCGGGCCCGTGCTGGCGAGCCTGCTCTTCCCGCACGGCACCCGGGAATGGCACAACCCGCTCATGGGATTCATGACTCGCGTGTACGGCCGCATCCTGGGCCATGCGATCCGCTGGCGCTGGGCGACCGTGACCGTCGCCGTCGTGATGCTCGCGGGCGCCTTCATGCTGAGCCGCGCCGTCGGATCAGAATTCCTTCCGCACCTCGACGAAGGCGCCATTTGGGTCCGGGGTACGTTCGCGCCGAGTACCGGGCCGAGCGAAGGTGTGCGGATGGCGAATCGCGTGCGCGTCATGCTCGCCGCCTTCCCGGAAGTCACCACGACGACGAGCCAGGTCGGGCGGCCGGACGACGGCACGGATACCACCGGATTCTTCAACACCGAGTATTTCGTCGATCTGAAACCGAAGGCGGAGTGGCGCCCGGTGTTTCATCAGGACAAGGATCAGCTCATCGCGGCGATGGATCGGGAAGTGGAGAAGGTGCCGGGCGCGATCTGGAACTTCTCGCAGCCCATTTCGGACAACATGGAAGAGGCGGTCAGCGGCGTCAAAGGCGAGCTTGCCATCAAGATCTACGGCGACGATCTGAAGACGCTGGAAGAAAAAGGCGACCAGATCGTCAACGTCATGCGCACAGTGAACGGCATTCAGGATCTCGGGCTGTTTCGGGTGCTCGGTCAGCCGAATCTGAACGTGACCGTCGACCGGGACGCCGCCGCGCGGTATCAGATCAATAGCGCGGACGTGCAGGATGCGGTGCAAACGGCTGTCGGCGGCGCCGCCCTGACACAGGTGCTCGAAGGCGAGCAGCGCTACGACCTTGTGATGCGCTATCTGCCGCAGTACCGCGACTCGAAGGAGGCGATCGAAAACATCCGATTGCTCGCGCCGTCAGGGGAACGGGTATCGCTGGGGCAGCTGTGCAAGGTCGTGTCGGCCGACGGGGCGTCCGAGATCTATCGGGAAGGCAATCAACGCTACGTGGCCATCAAGTACGGCGTGCGCGGCCGCGACCTGGGCAGCGCCGTCGAGGAGGCGATGAAGAAAGTCGAGGCGCAGGTGAAGCTGC
>JANWKK010000269.1 GCA_025451425.1 Gemmatimonadaceae bacterium | reverse complement strand
GCCGGTTGGTGCTCGTGCTGGGCGCGGCGATCCTCGCTCTGGGTGGACGTTGGCTTGCCCGCCGCGGCCTACTCCGCCTCCCGATGCTGCGACGACGGGGCGTGAATCTGGAGGCGCGTCGCGGGTCGTCCGATCCCATCCTCTGGCTTGTAGCGCACGTCGACTCGAAATCGCAACCGATACCATTGCTTGTCCGCGCCGGGGGCATCGTGCTGGTCGCGTTGGCGTGGATCGGCGCATTGCTGTGGACGATGGACTTTCTCTATGTCGCCATCGTCGGTTCACTCCCAGTTATCGCATCGATCGTCGGCCGCAACTCAGCGGGTGCAGTCGACAATGCCTCCGGCGTCGCGACGGTGCTCGCGGCGGCCACTCTTCTGCCACCGGATCGCCAGTTCGGCGTACTCATTACTGACGCCGAAGAGCTCGGGCTTGCCGGCGCTCGAGCCTGGTGCGCCGGGCGCTCACCGTCGATCGCGCTCAACTGCGATGGCGTCGACGACATAGGTCCGCTTACTCTCATGTGGACTCGGCCGCGCCCGAGGCGGCTCGAGAACGCATTCCGCGACACGAAAGGCATCCGCGTGATCCCGCTCGTGCCCGGCGTGCTTGCCGACAGCGTGGCCTTTTCCGATGCGGGGTGGGAAGCGGTGACTCTCAGTCGAGGTACGTTCCGTACGCTTCGGCGTATCCACACGAGACGCGACAGCCTCGAGAATTTGCGTGGCAGCGGCCTCGGTGGCGCTGTGCTCGCGTTGGCGTCGGCAGCGATCACACTCACGGAGCGCGGTTGATGGACGTCTTCACGTCAGTCCTGGTCCTCACCGGGGTCTTGGTGTTGTCACTCATCATGATCCCGTTCGGTATGCCGGGCACGCTCGTGATGTTCGCGGCGGCGCTCTGTTACAAGCTGCTTGTCCCGAATGGCGGCATCGGTTGGGCGTCCGTGGTCGTCGTCGGCATTCTGATGGTGATCGCCGAAGGACTCGAGTGGATACTCGCCTCCCGCTTCACGAAGAGATATGGCGGCTCCCGGCGCGCTGGCTGGGGTGCGATCATCGGCGGGATGGTTGGCGCCTTCATGGGCGTACCCATCCCGATTGTGGGCTCGATCGTCGGCGCGTTCGTCGGCGCCTTTGTGGGCGCCTTCCTTTTCGAGATGAGTCGCGGTAGCGGCGGAGGAGTCTCGACGCGCGTCGCGTGGGGTGCGTTCATCGGACGCGTCACCGCGGCCGCCATCAAAATCGCCATTGGACTCGTGATGGCCATTTGGCTGTTTTTCGCGGCGCTCAGCAAGGCAATCTAGATTTCGGCACATGTTCAGCTCTCACACGCGTACACTCGTCGTCGTCGGTGCACAGTGGGGCGACGAAGGGAAAGGGAAGCTCGTCGACGTCCTCGCCGAGCGGGCGGATTGGGTCGTCCGGTATCAGGGCGGCGCCAACGCGGGTCACACCGTGCACATCGGCGACACGTCGTTCGTGCTGCACCAGATACCCAGTGGCATTCTCCATCCTGGCGTGCGGTGCGCGATCGGCAATGGTGTCGTGCTCGATCCGGACACTCTCTTCACCGAGATCGACGGGCTTGTCCGCGACGGCGTGGACGTCGAGGGAAGATTGTACGTGAGTGATCGCGCGCATCTCGTGTTGCCCTATCACAAGCTCGTCGATGCCGAAAGCGAGGCGAGCAAGGTCATCGGGACGACGGGACGCGGCATCGGCCCAGCATATGAAGACAAAGTCGCACGCCGCGGCGTGCGCGTGCTCGACCTTCGGCATGGTGAACGGCTGCGACAGCTCGTCGAGCAGGGCGCAGCGCACGCCGAAGCGCAGCTCACCCGATTCGGCAGCAGCAAGCGAGTGAATTGTGGTGAGACGATCGCGATGCTCGAGCGCCTCGCGGAGCGACTGCTCCCGCTCGCCGAGGATGTCGGACTCGCGATGCATCGCGCGGTGCGGAGCGGCGCGGCCGTGCTCCTCGAGGGGGCACAGGGCTCGTTGCTCGACATCGATCACGGTACGTATCCGTTCGTCACGTCGAGCAACACGACGTCGGGCGGTGCCGCCGTCGGCTCGGGCATCGCGCCGATGGACATCGACGCCGTGCTCGGCGTCGTGAAGGCGTACACGACTCGGGTCGGGGCCGGCCCTCTCCCGACAGAGATGGATGAGCCGCTCGCAACGAACGTTCGCACGTTAGGCAACGAGTTCGGTGCGACCACTGGACGGCCTCGCCGCTGCGGTTGGTTCGACGCGGTGGTGGTTCGTTATGCAGCACGCATCAACGGCCTTACCGACCTGGCCGTGACGAAGCTCGATGTGCTCGACACGCTCGAGAAGATCGGCATCTGCGTCGGCTACGAGTACGAGGGCGAGCTGCACGAGGAGTTTCCGGCCGACCTCACCGCTCAGGAGCGCGTCGTACCGCGCTATGAGTGGATGGATGGCTGGCGCGAGTCGACGGCGGACTGCCGTCGCATCGAGGAGCTTCCAGACGGCGCGAGACGGTACCTTGACCGCATGCAGGAACTCGTCGAGACGCCGATCACGTACGTGAGCGTGGGGACGAAGCGAGACCAAATCATCGAAGGTTCTAGGTGATAGTGCTAGGTGGTAGCGGCTCCTCGTTCCTTTCTAGCACTTATCACCTATCACCTAGGCTCGGGAGTTCGGATTGTCTGATGTAGACGTTCTCATCGTCGGCGGTGGACCATGCGGGCTCGCCGCGTCGATCTCGGCGCAGCATGCGGGACTGCGGACGGTCGTCATAGAGTCCGAAGCAGTCGTTAGCACGATTGCGCACTATCCGACCTACGTACGCTTCTTCTCGACGGCCGAGAAGCTCGGGATCGGCGATCTCCCGTTCGTCATCGCGACGGAGAAGCCGACGCGTCGCGATGCGCTCGCATACTATCGCGCCGCGGTCACGCATTTCGGCATCCCCGTTCGGCAGTACGAGCGTGTAACGTCGATCGAGCGAGCTGACGACGAGCTCATTGTGCATTCGCGCACGCGTGGCGGCCTCGTGCGACGCACCAATGCGGGGGCGGTCATCGTCGCCACTGGATACTTCGGCTCGCCGAATCGTCTCGGCGTCCCGGGCGAAAATTTGCCGCACGTCACGCACGTTTATCGGGAGGGCCACGAGGCATTTCAGCAACGCGTCGTGGTCGTGGGAGGCGGCAACTCCGCGGCGGAGGCTTCTCTCGACCTCTGGCGCTCTGGAGCGTACGTCACCCTCGTACATTTCGGTCCAACGTTCGACAAACGCATCAAGCCGTGGGTGCTTCCTGACTTTCAGAATCGAGTGAAGGAAGGCAGCATCGACGTTCGTTGGAATAGCCGTGTCGCTTCGATCGAGCCGGATTCCGTGTGCATACATGCGACGGATGATGGGGCGAAGAGCCATCGGCTTCCCGCCAGCCTCGTCTACATCATGACGGGTTTCGCGCCGAATACGGACTTGCTCAAGCAGGTGGGCGTGCCGATCGATCCGACCACGGGCATTCCCGAGCACGACCCGGAGACATTGGAGACGACCATACCCGGCGTCTTCATCGCTGGTGTCGTGATCGCCGGCTACGACGCCAACAAGGTCTTCATTGAGAATGGCCGCTATCACGGCGACCGTATTGTCGCGCGGCTCACGGGTCGAGCAGCGCCGGCGCCGCCCAAACTGAGTGCGGAGCTGGATACCTGAATGAGGGCTAGGGGCTAGAGGTTAGGGCTAGGCTCACGCCCTGGCGCCACATGGCGAATTAGCTTTTCTCTGGCCCCTCGCCCCTATCCCCTCGCCTAACACCTAGCACCTCAATTGCCCGTGTCTACCGTGACCGCCCGCCCAGACGTTCTGGACCGTCTCGTGTCGCTCTGCAAGCGGCGCGGATTCATTTTCCAGTCATCCGAGATCTACGGCGGTACCGGATCCGTTTGGGATTACGGTCCACTCGGCGTCGAGCTGAAGAAGAATCTCAAGGATCGCTGGTGGCACTCGATGGTTCGCGCGCGCGACGACATCGAAGGGCTCGACGCGGCCATTCTCATGAATCGCGAAGTGTGGGTCGCGAGCGGTCACGTCGCTGGTTTCACGGATCCGCTCGTCGACTGCCGGAATTGTCGCAAACGATTTCGCGCCGACGATCCGAGAATTAAGGGGACACCGGGAACACCGGATGGGCAATGTCCTGTGTGCGGCTCCAAAGGGACGCTCTCCGAGCCGCGCCTGTTCAACCTGATGTTCAGAACGTTCATGGGACCGGTCGAAGACTCCGCAGCCGAAATCTTTCTGCGGCCGGAAACGGCGCAGGGGATCTATGTGAACTTTCTTAACGTCCAACAGGCGATGCGCCAGAAGGTGCCCTTTGGCATCGCACAGATCGGTAAGGCCTTCCGGAACGAGATCACGCCTGGCAACTTCATCTTTAGAACTCGTGAATTTGAGCAGATGGAGATGCAGTTCTTCGTCGAGCCCGGAACAGACATGCAATGGTTCGAATACTGGAAAGAACAGCGCATGACATGGCATCGTGGCCTCGGCCTCGCCGAAGATCGGCTGCAGTTCCATCAGCACACGAAGGAAGAGCTGGCACACTACGCCCGCGCGGCGTTCGACGTTCAGTTCGACTTCGGCGGCACGCTCGGCTTTCAGGAGATCGAGGGCGTCCACAACCGCGGTGATTTCGATCTCACGCAACATCAGAAGCACTCGGGCAAGAAGCTCGAGTACTTCGACCAGCCGAATAATCGACGCTACGTGCCGAACGTGGTCGAGACGTCCGTTGGAGCGGACCGTACGACGCAGGCGCTGCTTGTCAACGCCTATCGTGAGGAGCAGGTCGCGGGTGAGGACGAGGGACGAACGGTGCTCGGTCTTTCGGCCTCTCTCGCGCCTGTCAAGGCGGGAATTTTCCCGCTGGTAAAAAAGGACGGAATGCCGGAGTTTGCCGAGAAGCTGTCGAAGGAGTTGCGGCGCGCCTTCCCGGTTTTTTACGACGAATCGGGCGCGATCGGCCGGCGGTATCGACGGCAGGACGAGATTGGAACGCCGTATTGCATCACCGTCGACGGTCAAACGATGCAAGATGGTACCGTGACGATTCGCGACCGCGACACGCTCCTGCAAGAACGAGTTGCCGCCGACCAGATTCGTAGTGTCATCGCCGAGCGACTGACGGCGTGAGACGTTAGGCATGGGGAGGGGGTGAGATGCCGGTGCTGAACACGACTTCGCTCTCGATCGATCGGTTGCGTCGCGAGGGCGATGCGTTCATGGAGGAGCTCTCGCGCGAGTACTATCTGGCACACTCCGGCCAGAAGCCGACGGCAGAGTTGCAGCCCATTTACGAGAAGCACGCAGCGATCCTCGGCCCCGATGCACTCGCCATGGTGCTCGAGATGTTCCGCTCGTCGGATTCCGGCAGCGAGGACCAACGTGGGCTGCGGCTGCTCACCGATTGGCTCGTCGAGGCGCAGAGCGCGCGCGCGCTGGCGACGCTCGATGAGCGTGACATCGCGTGGGAGGGGACGGCGGTCGTCCGACTCGCCGACGGGCGCGAGCTCGAGTATCAGCGAGTGGCGATCGAGCTCGCGAACACATCTGACGCGCGCGAGCGACACGCGATCGACCATGCCCGCGCGACGTTGGTCGAGCGCGAGTTGGCGCCGATGCGTCGCGAACGGTTCCAGCGCGAGCGCGACATCACGGAAAACATCGGTCTCGCGGACGGCTACAACACCGCGTTCGAGCTCCTGAGCGGCCTCAGTCTCAACGGGTTGCGTGAACAGTGCGATGCCTTCCTCCGCGACACGCAGCCGATCTGGGACGATGTGCTTCCTGAATTTCTTCGATCGCGGTTAGGCATGACCCGCTCGGAGGTCACCCGTGCCGACGCGCTCGCGCTCTTTCGTGCCAAGGAGTTCGATCGCTTTTTCCCACCGAGCTCGATGGAGCCGTCGATTCGTAAGCAGGTTCGCGAAATGGGCGTAGACGCAACGGCGGCAGGGCGGATTCTCTTCGACACCGGCGACCGGGAGGGGAAGCGATCGCGCGCATTCTGCGCGCCAGTGCGCGTGCCGAACGAAGTCTATCTCGTCATGCGCCCGCACGGTGGCCAAACGGACTGGAATACCTTTCTCCACGAGCTTGGGCATGCGCTGCACTTCGCGTACATGCGGCCGGACCTGCCCTACGAGTACCGCTGGCTCGGCGACAACTCGATCACCGAAGGCTACGCGATGCTCTTCGACCACCTCATGCAGGACGAGGGCTGGCTGGAACGCTACACGGAGGTGGGACCGGCGAATGTCCGCACGTTCCTGCGCGCGGTGGGCTTCGAAGAGCTGCACTTCCTGCGGCGTTACGCGGCGAAGCTCGGCTACGAGATCGAGCTCTATGGCGGGAATCTTCCGTGGGATGCGCTGCCGGATCTCTACACGGAGCGCCTAACGAGCGCAACGAGCTTCCTCTACAGCCCCGCCGACGCGTTCGTCGACGTCGACCCGCGCTTCTACGCGGCGCGGTATCTTCGCGCCTGGCAACTCCAGGCGCTGATCACCGAGACGCTCGTCGAGAATTACGACGCGGACTGGTGGCGGAACCCTCGCGCGGGTCCATGGATGTGCTCCGCCCTGTTCGGCGAGGGCCAGCGCGAACTCGCCGACGAACAGGCGCAACGAGTGGCGGGGAAGAAGCTCACGTTCGATCCGCTCGTGCGGGCGGTCACGCGCCTCCTGCAGTAGGGATCGCGACTCTTCGAGCTAAAACGGCGCGTCGATAAGGGCGCGTCGAAGAACGGCGCGTCGAAGACGGCGCGTCAGACGGCGCGTCGAAAGGGGCGTGACGAGAAATGAAGCGGGCGCGGCGCCGAAGGCGCG
>JANWKK010000268.1 GCA_025451425.1 Gemmatimonadaceae bacterium | reverse complement strand
TTCGTTAGGCAGCGGGACACGGTCGTGGGCCGGAGGCGAGCAGCTCGGCTTCCAATATCGCTGCTAGCGCGAGCCAGCCCAATGTGTACCGCGCCTCATCGAGCGCGACCACCGCGCCTGCTCCAGACCGAGGAGGCCTGGAGCAGGTGCTCTCCTAGTGCGCTTCCGGTAGCTTCTTTGCGATCTTGTCGATGACCTTTCCCAACTCGTTCGCGTACTTATTGGGATTGTCCGACACTTGGGCAACGCCCTGCCCGCGCCACAAGAGTTGGCGACTCCCTGGATCGACGAGATCGAGGATGACGGTGCCCTTTTCGTACGGGGTCACGGTCGTGTACTCCCGCGGCCAGCCTCGCCAGGTATAGCCATAGTCGTAGCTCCGAATGTCGAGGGCCTGATTCGCCGACGCATAAACTGCGACGTCAAAATCGGCACGCTCGCCATCGGCAGGACGGTACCCGCGGGCCTCGAGCGCCTGCCGAACGTCCTGCCGGAGCTGTTGATTCGTAATGGAGTTCGCAAGCATCGGATCGTTTGACTGCAAGCTCACTCCATCCCCACGTGCCGGCACGGGCAGGATCCGGAACGTTGAGCGACCGGTCGTGGCAAAGCCCGGCGCCGCTTGCGTTCGAACCTGGACGTTGCTTCCGCTACTGCATGCCGCGGCCGCGAAAGCGAGTGCAGCGACGACATATCGGGCGGTCATTGTTGCCTCCTCATTGAAGGGGCTGTTAGCGAATGCACGCGCCGGACCCGCCAGCGCTGTCGCCGCTCGCCATGATCGTTTCACTTCCCGTTAGGCATGCATCTTTGTGCTCCCTTTGCGCGCCGAGCTCGATGCGGGTCGCCGACAATGACCGCCAAACCGGACTCGACACACTGTCGAAAGCCGAGTCCGTCTGCGGGGCGCGGGGCGCGGGCGCGGGGGAACTTTAGAGTTCTATAATGCGCAACCCGCATCACTCAACCCTCATCCCTCAACCCGCATCCGCATCCCTCAGATACCGCTCCGACGTCCGCGAGAATAGGCGAGCAGGCCTCGCGCGACCACAACGTGTGCAGCGATGAGTCCGAGCACGGCGATCCCGACAGATATCCAGGTGACCACGGCCTCGATCATGTCGATGCCACCCGTGCGCCCCGGGGCTGATGCGATCGCGATCACGACATAAATGAACACGAACAACGCAACAGCGCCGAATGCGCCGAATGCGGCGAGCCTTGCAATGCGAGGAGGCATGAGACCAGGGGCTAGAGCCTAGGACGAGGGGCTACCGCGTTCGAGCAGCGAGGCCTACGCCTTCAGATGCTTGGTACGACTTCCACTCCAGCGTTGCTCACGCGATGCGAGACGAGCGGGAGCGGTGGATCAGCTTCGTCGGAAATTACAATGGCTTGGCGGAGGGTTTGTCGCCCAGCGTCGACGCCCGCGCGATCACGCGCGAAGATCGTCGCGAGCGGCTCACCCTGCTCCACCCAATCCCCCGGACGAGCAGTGATCACGAAGCCGACGCTCGGGTCGATGTGATCGTCCATCTTCGTGCGGCCGCCACCGAGCGCGATGATGCCGCGGCCGATCGCTTTCGGCTCGACGCGCGCGACGAATCCCCTCCTCGGTGCGCTGAACAGCTCACATTCGGCTGCCTGCGGCAGCACCGCGGGATCCTCGACGACGCCAGGATTGCCACCTTGAGCTTCGATGATCTTCTGAAAGTGCTCGGCAGATTTTCCGGTTCCGATGGCTTTCTCCATTTGCCGACGAGCATCATCCGGTGTCATTGCGGCCCCAGCGATGAGCAACATCTCAACACCAAGCGCGTAGGTGATCTCGAGCAGATCGGGCGGACCTTCGCCCTTGAGAGTGTGTATCGCCTCCTCCACTTCGAGCGCGTTGCCACAAGCGCGGCCGAGCGGACGATCCATGGCGGTAATGAGGGCAACCACTGGACAATCGTGATCGGCGCCGAGCCGGATCATGGCGTCCGCAAGCTCGAGATCGCGGTCGAGCCCTGGCAGAAACGACCCACTGCCTCGCTTGATGTCGACCACGAGTCCCGTCAGGTCCTCCGCGAGCTTCTTGCTCATGATCGATGCGGCAATGAGCGGAATCGACTCGACCGTACTCGTCGCGTCTCGTAAGGCATACATTTTCCGATCCGCCGGAGCGATTTCTCGCGTCTGGCCGATCAGAGCGCAACAGAGCGCCTCGATCTGCGAACGCGCTTCCGTCAGCGTTAGGCTCGTGCGGAATCCAGGAATCGATTCGAGTTTATCCAGCGTGCCGCCGGTGTGGCCAAGGCCGCGGCCGGACATCATGGGGACGGCGACACCCAGCGAGGCGATGAGCGGCGCCAGCACCAGCGACACCTTGTCGCCGACACCACCGGTCGAATGCTTGTCGACGCGCGCGACGCCAAGATCGGCGAGCACCAACCGTTCGCCACTGCCGAGCATCGCTTCGGTGAGCGCCGCTGTCTCCTCGCGATCGAGTCCCCGTATGAAGCACGCCATGAGGAACGCAGCCATCTGATAGTCGGGGATGTGCCCGGCCGTGTAGGCTAGCGTTAGGGCACGCCACTCACCCGGCTCGAGCCGACCACCGTCGCGTTTTCGCTCGATCAGCCGTTGCGCGAGCATTGACCGGTCTTCGGGGTACGCCTACGTTGGCGCCGGCTTGGCGCTGGACGGTCTTTCTCACGCATCAGGGAGCTTCTGGAATGAGCATCCGCATGAGCATACGCGCGACGATCACGACCGCAATGCTCCTCGTCACGCGAGTCGCCGCGGGACAAAGCGCTACCGAACAGATCGCGCTTGCCGACAAGGAGTACACGGCACGGAATCTCGTCGCCGCATTGCGGTATTACGAAGCCGCCGTCGCCGCGGACTCGACGAGCGTGGAAGCGCTGTGGAAAGCGTCGAACGCGGCCATCGACCTTGGCGAGTTCAATGACGCCGAGCGCCAGAGCTACTACGCGCACGGGGAGCAGCTGGGACGCCTCGCGGTGAAGGCAAATCCAAGCTCCGCGAACGCACACTTCGCCCTCGCGAAAGCACTGGGTCGCGTCGCCCTGTCGAAGGGAAAGCGCGACAAGGTGAAATACGCGGGCGTCGTTCACGACGAGGTGCACGAAGCGCTTCGTCTCGATTCCTTGAACGCTGGAGCGCTCCACGTCCTCGGAATGTGGAACGCGGAGATCATGCGACTGAGTGGCTTCGAGCGATGGGCGGCGAGGAATCTGCTCGGGGGCGGGGTGCTGGGCGAGGCGAGCTGGGAAAACGCGCAGCGGTACCTCGAGCGCGCTGTCGCGCTAGAACCCAATCGAATTACGCACCGCCTCGATCTCGCCGGCGTCTACGCCGATCACGACGAAGCCACGAAGGCGCGCGAGCAGTACGAGGCGATCGCGAGGCTGCCCGTGGTCGATTACAACGATCCGCGGTACAAGCAGCTGGCCGAAGAGCGCCTTCGAGCGCTGCGCTAATCATCCGCCAGATGGCCGTTGTGAAGCTCGTGGCGCTCGCGCCGGCGCCGTAGCGCGCCTGTGAACTTGCGGCCCAGCTTGCGTCGGCCAGTGCGAGCCGCATAACGAAGTTCATGCCGAAGGTCGTCCCATGCAGTTGCGGTGCGGGCGCGCATGTGGCGTCCGCGGCGTGCCAGGTCATGGCGCGTCTCCGCACCGCTCTGGGGTGCCAGGAGCAAAGCGGCTCCGGCGCCAAGGGCGGCACCGAGGAGCGCCCCGGCGGCAAAGATGGCGATGTGCTGCCAGTCGAGCTCCGCGTCCTCCTGGGGCGCCTGTAAGTACGGTCGAGCGGCGCCACGCGACGTAATGGGAAGCTCGCGCTCGACGCGCGACCCCGACCGGCCGCGAGCACGCGCCGCGACGGGTGAATCGATGCCGACGCTTGACGCGGCGCGCTTGGAGCGAGAATCCTTCCCAGCATAAGACATCGACCGCAGCTCCTGTTATGTGGTAAGAAACTTGCGAGCAACCCCTCAGATTTCTGCTAGTCGTAGTTTCGCACAGCCACCCGGCAACACCTGCACGCTACATCCGACCCACTCCATCGCGCTGGCCAGAGAAGGCGTGTGAGGAGACTCATGTCCACGAACGGCAAGACGGTACTGCTGGTTGAAGACAACGAAGACAACCGCATCGTCTATTCCACGATCCTGCGTCACTTCGGCTACTCAGTCACGGAGGCGCTGAATGGTGAGGAAGGAATTGCGAAGGCGCGATCGGAAAAGCCGGACCTGATTCTCATGGACATTTCGATTCCCATTATCGACGGATGGGAAGCGACCCAAGTTCTCAAGCACGATCCGGAGACTCGGCAGATTCCAATTATCGCGCTCACGGCGCATGCCCTCGCGTCTGATCGCGAGAAGGCGATGGAAGTCGGCTGTGATGGGTATCTGGCAAAGCCGTGCGAGCCACGCGCCGTGGTCGCCGAGGTGCAGCGCTTCCTCGGGAAGGACAATGGCCGATGAGCTGGAAACTCCCGCGCGCATCCTGATCGTCGACGATCACGAAGACAACATCGAGTTGTTGCGCGCGCGGCTCGAGTCGTGGGGCTACACGACCGAGTCGGCAATGGATGGCGGGCAGGCGCTGGAGAAGGTCGAGGCGCAGCCGCCGGATCTGATCCTCCTCGACGTCATGATGCCGCACATCGACGGAATGGAAGTCGCGCGCCGTGTAAAGTCGAACACGAACCTGCCGTTCATTCCGATCATCATGCAGACCGCGCTCGACACGACCGAAGACAAGGTCGAAGGACTCGAGGCCGGCGCGGACGACTACATAACGAAGCCGATCGAATTTCCGGAGCTCAAGGCGAGGCTGCGTTCGATGCTACGCATCAAGCGGCTTCAGGAAGAGCTCGAGGAACGCGAGCGTCAGCTGCTCGAGGCGAATGAGCGCCTCCGCTACATGTCGCAAACCGACGGGCTCACGGGGCTCGACAATCGGCGCCATCTCGAGCAGCAGCTCGATTCTATGTTCGCACATGCCCGGCGGCTCAACGAGCCGTTGTCCTGCGTGATGTGCGATCTCGACCGATTCAAGGTCGTGAACGACACGTATGGACATCAAGCAGGCGACGCCGTTCTGAAACAGTTCGCGCGGATTCTAAAGAACGAGGCACGCGAGAAGGTCGATCGCGTTGGTCGCTACGGCGGCGAAGAGTTCATGCTACTGTTGCCGGGAACGGTACTCGACGCGGCGGTGACGTTCGCCGAGCGGGTGCGAAAAGAGGTCGAGTCGCGTACATTCACGTTCGACGGCGGCACGATCAAGCGGACGGCGAGCTTCGGCGTCGCCGGATGGCCCCATCCGCGGGTCGCGAGTTGCGACGGACTGGTTCGCGCGGCTGACGACGCGCTCTACGTTGCCAAGGAGACGGGTCGCGATCGCGTGATCCGGTTCGACAGCGACGCATTCAACGCGCACATCGCGGAGCATGAATCAGAGCAACTCGACAGGGATGGGGGCGGGCGGCAGAGCGGCGAACGGGAGCGACCGATCGACGATCAGCCCGGAGTCGCCGACGTCGGAGGCGAGCTTCGGCCATGACGACGAGGTGGCCCGGCTGAGAAGCCGCGTCGCCGAGTTGCAGCGCGAGCGCGACCATCTCGTCGCCGTCGTCGACATCCTGCAGGAAATCTCTTCGTCGCTGCACTTCGTCGACATTTTGCAGAGCATTGCTCGCAAACTCGGCGATGCCTTCGGACTGGACCGGTGCGCGATCTTCCTTGCCGGCGAGAAGGACGAGGTACGACTCGTTGCGAGCTACGAAGATCCGACGATTCGCAATCTGGTCGTCGACCTCAATCGATATCCGGAGTTGAAGCGCGCTTTCGAGTCGAAGGAGACGGTGTTCATTCCGGATGCGACGAACGATCCGATGCTCCGCTCGATCAAATCCGCGCTCGACACACGCAACGTGCGGTCGATTGTGGTGGTGCCGATTCAATGGCAGGGCGCCGTCATCGGCGCAATTTTCCTTCGCACCGAGCGCGACGCCGACCCGTTCTCGGACGCGGACGTGCATTTCTGCCAAGTGGTAGCGTCGCTTACGGCCAAGGCTCTCCGCAACGCGCATCGCTTCGAGACGTTGATGCGGTCGCAGAAGGGAGCTTCTGAGGTCCAGCGGCGCTCCGAGATGCAACGCATCGCGATGATCGGGTTTGTCCGTCGCCTGCTGGATCGTTATGCGACGAGCGAGGATCACATGTGGGCAGAGACGCTATTGCCCAAAGCGTCCGACGAGGAATTGGAGAGACTGGTTGGGGTTGCGATGAAAGTACTGGAGGAGGAAGCGCAGGGCTGATACTGGTAGTTGGTAGTTGGTAGTTGGTAGTTGGTAGTTGGTAGTTGGTAGTTGGTAGTTGGTAGTTGGTAGTTGGTAGTTGGTGCTTGCGCTGATTGTCAGAGCAACGAGCGCCGAAGCCCGCTCAAGAGTCTTCCTTCGCGATTTGCCCGGAGTCGTATCTGCGTCAGGAGATCTGGCGAACCGTAATGTCGACGTTCAGCAATCACGACGAGCGTCATCAACTCCTGCAGCGAGCCACGCGAATGCGACACGTAATGATGGAACTCTTTTCGCGACTTGCATTGGCCTTCCGCGAGGTTGCATGGAATCGATACCGCCGCGCGGCACAGCTGAGACGATATTCCGAAGCGCTCGTACTTCGGGAATCGATCAGTCCATTGATAGACTTCGAGCGCGAGTTCCACGCCTTCCTTCCATGCCTCAAGATCCATGTAGGTCCGAATGGTCATACTTGGCTCCGCTGAGAACGACTCAACCTCTACTCGCTGGCGTTTGAACGTCACACCATTCGCTGGCCTTCGGTGATAAATGATTGCACCGACTGGCGCGGCAGTGGCTGTCGACCGCGAACCACCGTTCGGCAACGACCAATCACCGACAACCTATCACCAACAACCAACAGCACCGTTGACCGACGTCCACCACGATCTCGCCGCGCGCGCCACGTGGCTGCGCGAAGAGATCGAGCGCGCGAACCACGAGTACTATGTCCTCGACGCACCGACGAGATCGGACGCCGAGTACGATCGGCTCATGCGCGAGCTACGGAACATCGAGGAGCAACACCCGACCCTCCGGGCGCCCGATTCGCCGACGCAGCGCGTCGGCGCGGAGCCGCAGAGTCAGCTTGCCAAGCATCAGCATCTCGTGCCGATGCTTTCGTTAGGCAATGCCTTCAACGAGGACGAGCTCGCGGCGTGGGAGGAGCGGATAGTCCGCCTCGCTGGTGAAGAAGTGCGTCGCGCCGGGTACAACTGCGAGCTCAAGATCGATGGCGCGGCGGTGAGCCTCACGTATCAAGACGGCGTCCTCGTCACCGGCGCGACGCGTGGTAATGGCACGATCGGCGAGGATGTCACGCCGAACATCCGCACCATTCGCGAAATACCCCTGCGCTTGAATGGCAAAGGCCATCCGCCGCTCATGGAGATCCGCGGCGAGGTGTATATGCCCTTCAGCGGATTCGAGAAAATGAACCAGGAGCGCGTGAAGGCGGGCGAACCCGTGTATGCGAATCCCCGCAACTCGGCATCGGGCTCACTCCGCATGCTCGACTCCTCGACCACGGCGTCGCGGCCGCTGCGGTTCTTCGGCTATGCGATCGCCGTACCGGTAGGCGTTAGGCTCGGCGTGGAGCGGCAATCTGAATTGCTCGTTCAGCTCAAGACCTGGGGCATTCCGGTCGCGCCGCATCGGCAATGTTGTGGCTCACTCGAGGAGGCGCACGAGTGGGCACGCGCGCTCGAGTCCCGCATTCGGGCGTCGCTCGACTTCGCGATCGACGGCGGCGTCGTGAAGGTAGACAAGCTGTCGCTGTGGGAGGAGCTCGGCATCGTCGCACGCGA